>NZ_JAUCFQ010000005.1:0-716 GCF_030348345.1 Peribacillus sp. NJ4 | reverse complement strand
CTTCATACAAGCTTAATATAGCATATATAAATAGTTTATATGAGCCATTAGCTCAGTTGGTAGAGCATCTGACTTTTAATCAGAGGGTCGAAGGTTCGAATCCTTCATGGCTCACCATTTTATTATGCGGGTGTGGCGGAATTGGCAGACGCACCAGACTTAGGATCTGGCGCCGCAAGGCGTGGGGGTTCAAGTCCCTTCACCCGCATGTTCGCGGAAGTAGTTCAGTGGTAGAATACAACCTTGCCAAGGTTGGGGTCGCGGGTTCGAATCCCGTCTTCCGCTCCACTATTTATTTATGCCGGGGTGGCGGAACTGGCAGACGCACAGGACTTAAAATCCTGCGGTAGGTGACTACCGTACCGGTTCGATTCCGGTCCTCGGCACCATCTTAATATGCGCCCGTAGCTCAATTGGATAGAGCATCTGACTACGAATCAGAAGGTTGTAGGTTCGACTCCCGCCGGGCGCACCATATTTTTTTTCGGGAAGTAGCTCAGCTTGGTAGAGCACTTGGTTTGGGACCAAGGGGTCGCAGGTTCGAATCCTGTCTTCCCGACCATGATTTTTTTGGGGCCTTAGCTCAGCTGGGAGAGCGCCTGCCTTGCACGCAGGAGGTCAGCGGTTCGATCCCGCTAGGCTCCACCAAAAAAAACTTGACAAGCCGAAATGGCTTTGATATAATCAGAAAGTTGATTCTTTAAAAGGATCAAATT
>NZ_JAUCFQ010000003.1:0-3012 GCF_030348345.1 Peribacillus sp. NJ4 | reverse complement strand
TTGTTCCTTGAAAACTAGATAATAGATAGAAGGCAATTAATTTTTTTCAAAGCATCTGTAAGATCTTTTTAACGGTTAAGTTAGAAAGGGCGCACGGTGGATGCCTTGGCACTAGGAGCCGATGAAGGACGGGACTAACACCGATATGCTTCGGGGAGCTGTAAGTAAGCTTTGATCCGGAGATTTCCGAATGGGGAAACCCACTGTTCGTAATGGAACAGTATCTTTACCTGAATACATAGGGTACTGAAGGCAGACCCGGGGAACTGAAACATCTAAGTACCCGGAGGAAGAGAAAGCAAATGCGATTTCCTGAGTAGCGGCGAGCGAAACGGAATTAGCCCAAACCAAGAGGCTTGCCTCTTGGGGTTGTAGGACACTCAACATGGAGTTACAAAGGAACGGGGTAAATGAAGTGATCTGGAAAGGTCCGTCAAAGAAGGTAAAAACCCTGTAGTTGAAACTTCGTTCCCTCCTGAGTGGATCCTGAGTACGGCGGGACACGAGAAATCCCGTCGGAAGCAGGGAGGACCATCTCCCAAGGCTAAATACTCCCTAGTGACCGATAGTGAACCAGTACCGTGAGGGAAAGGTGAAAAGCACCCCGGAAGGGGAGTGAAATAGATCCTGAAACCGTGTGCCTACAAGTAGTCAAAGCCCGTTAATGGGTAATGGCGTGCCTTTTGTAGAATGAACCGGCGAGTTACGATTTCATGCGAGGTTAAGTTGATAAGACGGAGCCGCAGCGAAAGCGAGTCTGAATAGGGCGAATGAGTATGAGGTCGTAGACCCGAAACCAGGTGATCTACCCATGTCCAGGGTGAAGTTCAGGTAACACTGAATGGAGGCCCGAACCCACGCACGTTGAAAAGTGCGGGGATGAGGTGTGGGTAGCGGAGAAATTCCAATCGAACCTGGAGATAGCTGGTTCTCTCCGAAATAGCTTTAGGGCTAGCCTCAAGATGAGAGTATTGGAGGTAGAGCACTGATTGGACTAGGGGCCCCCAACGGGTTACCGAATTCAGTCAAACTCCGAATGCCAAATACTTATTCTTGGGAGTCAGACTGCGAGTGATAAGATCCGTAGTCGAAAGGGAAACAGCCCAGACCACCAGCTAAGGTCCCAAAGTATACGTTAAGTGGAAAAGGATGTGGAGTTGCTTAGACAACCAGGATGTTGGCTCAGAAGCAGCCACCATTTAAAGAGTGCGTAATAGCTCACTGGTCGAGTGACTCCGCGCCGAAAATGTACCGGGGCTAAACGTATCACCGAAGCTGTGGATTGACACCATTAGGTGTCGATGGTAGGAGAGCGTTCTAAGGGCGTTGAAGTCAGACCGGAAGGACTGGTGGAGCGCTTAGAAGTGAGAATGCCGGTATGAGTAGCGAAAGAAGGGTGAGAATCCCTTCCACCGAATGCCTAAGGTTTCCTGAGGAAGGCTCGTCCGCTCAGGGTTAGTCGGGACCTAAGCCGAGGCCGAAAGGCGTAGGCGATGGACAACAGGTTGATATTCCTGTACCACCTATACATCGTTTGAACGATGGGGGGACGCAGAAGGATAGGGTAAGCGCGCTGTTGGATATGCGCGTCCAAGCAGTTAGGCCGGAAACGAGGCAAATCCCGTTTCCATTAAGGCGGAGCTGTGATGGCGAGGGAAATATAGTACCGAAGTTCCTGATTCCACGCTGCCAAGAAAAGCCTCTAGTGAGATGTAAGGTGCCCGTACCGCAAACCGACACAGGTAGGCGAGGAGAGAATCCTAAGGTGTGCGAGAGAACTCTCGTTAAGGAACTCGGCAAAATGACCCCGTAACTTCGGGAGAAGGGGTGCTTTTTAGGGTGAATAGCCCGGAAAAGCCGCAGTGAATAGGCCCAGGCGACTGTTTAGCAAAAACACAGGTCTCTGCGAAGCCGCAAGGCGAAGTATAGGGGCTGACACCTGCCCGGTGCTGGAAGGTTAAGGGGAGAGGTTAGCGCAAGCGAAGCTTTGAACCGAAGCCCCAGTAAACGGCGGCCGTAACTATAACGGTCCTAAGGTAGCGAAATTCCTTGTCGGGTAAGTTCCGACCCGCACGAAAGGTGTAACGATCTGGGCACTGTCTCAACGAGAGACTCGGTGAAATTATAGTACCTGTGAAGATGCAGGTTACCCGCGACAGGACGGAAAGACCCCGTGGAGCTTTACTGCAGCCTGATATTGAATTTTGGTACAGCTTGTACAGGATAGGTAGGAGCCTGAGAAGCCGGAGCGCTAGCTTCGGTGGAGGCGTTGGTGGGATACTACCCTGGCTGTATTGAAATTCTAACCCGCGCCCCTTATCGGGGTGGGAGACAGTGTCAGGTGGGCAGTTTGACTGGGGCGGTCGCCTCCTAAAGAGTAACGGAGGCGCCCAAAGGTTCCCTCAGAATGGTTGGAAATCATTCGTAGAGTGTAAAGGCACAAGGGAGCTTGACTGCGAGACCTACAAGTCGAGCAGGGACGAAAGTCGGGCTTAGTGATCCGGTGGTTCCGCATGGAAGGGCCATCGCTCAACGGATAAAAGCTACCCCGGGGATAACAGGCTTATCTCCCCCAAGAGTCCACATCGACGGGGAGGTTTGGCACCTCGATGTCGGCTCATCGCATCCTGGGGCTGTAGTCGGTCCCAAGGGTTGGGCTGTTCGCCCATTAAAGCGGTACGCGAGCTGGGTTCAGAACGTCGTGAGACAGTTCGGTCCCTATCCGTCGCGGGCGCAGGAAATTTGAGAGGAGCTGTCCTTAGTACGAGAGGACCGGGATGGACGCACCGCTGGTGTACCAGTTGTCTTGCCAAAGGCATAGCTGGGTAGCTACGTGCGGACGGGATAAGTGCTGAAAGCATCTAAGCATGAAGCCCCCCTCAAGATGAGATTTCCCATGGCGCAAGCTAGTAAGATCCCTGAAAGATGATCAGGTTGATAGGTCAGAGGTGGAAGCGTGGCGACATGTGGAGCTGACTGATACTAATAGATCGAGGACTTAACCAACGCTTT
>NZ_JAUCFQ010000002.1:0-179438 GCF_030348345.1 Peribacillus sp. NJ4 | reverse complement strand
AACTAACGCACCCGTTAGCTTAAGTACATTCTTTCACCAACTTTTGTTATTCCAAATTGGGCAAATCCTTTTTCATAATTGTAAACTACTCGAGGTCCATAAAAAAATGACCCTTATTTTCTTTCACTAAACTACCCGTTTGTTGAAGAAGACTTTCGATTTGTTTTTTAAGCTTGAATTGGTAAATAAATCTGTACTTCTTCATCTCCTTCCCCCATAGGGTGATATGTCTCGATAATATAAGAATCGAGATTTCTTTGATAACCTTGTTCTTCTGCCCAATTCAATAAATTCAAATGAAGTTCTCCCAAATTAGATATATTCCCTCTTGTAGTTATGTAACTTTTATTTATTTCAATATAATCCATTCCTGTTGGTACTTCATTTAATTTCTCACTCACAATTAACCCTACATAATAATGACCTATCCTATGCTCCTCATCCTTTTTAGGCTCAAATAATGCAATTTCATTCTCTGTTAGATTTAGGATTTCGTTTGATCGACTTAATAGTTGCTTTGCAAGCAAGGGTACTAAATTACCAAAGTTAACAAACTCCCCACTACCTTTTAATCCAACAAGCTTAAATTCTTTTTTAACCATCATAAACGACATATTAAACTCTCCTATTCACATAAAAATTCCATAATATTCTAATTTTATTTGTTCAACAAAAAATCCATAATATTCTAATTTTATTTGTTCAACAAAAAATCCTTACTTCCTGCATTGAAGTAAGGATTTCATACTGATTTCTGTACCTGTTATTCAACTATCCTGCCCCTTTAGCTCTATAAGAAAAAGGCTGCCTTAGCAACCTTCCCCATGAACATTTTACATATTGAATACAAGTAATCTCTTATTGGCGTTGCATGATTCTTATATTTAAAACCGACCGACCTTTCTAATTTAAATTAAGTTCAATTATGCTGTTTAAGAGATACCTTTAATGATTTGAGTTAAGCCCTCACTAATTGGTGTAGCTGACCGTCCAAGAAGTTTTTCGAAATCATTGCTTTCTACTTCAAGGGTGCCTTCTCGAACGCCTTTTTGGATATCAATGAGCATAGGAATAAGGAAATCAGGTAAGCCAACACTTTTCATAATATCAGCATAAGTAGCATCATCAACCTGTTGAACAGGTACTTCTTTACCCAATACATTACCAACTGCAGATGCAAGTTCTTCCTGAGTCAATAACTTGCCAGAAAGCTCATAGATTGTATTTTCGTGTCCGTTACCAGATAGTACCGATGCCGCAGCTTCTGCATAATCTTGTTGTAGTGCCCATCCTACCTTGCCATTTCCTGCTGATGTCACCCAAGGAGCTCCTGCTTGAACACCTTGAATACTTGAAATTTCATTCTCCAAATACCAGTTGTTGCGTAAGAAGGAGTATGGAATGCCTGTTTTCAGAATGGATTCTTCTGTTGCCTGATGCGTTGGAGCAAGAAAATTTTTACTTTCCTTTGCATTGGCCAAGCTAGTATAAGCAATAAATTTAACTCCAGCACGCTCTGCCGCAACTACCGCATTTGAATGCTGACGTATCCTTGTTTCATTGTCTCCATCCGCAGAAATAATTAACAAGCGATCAATTCCTGCAAAAGCTGTATCCAATGTTTCTGGACGATCAAAATCTCCTTGACGTACGTCTACTCCGCGAGTTCTTAATTCTTCAGCTTTCTCTGGATTTCGCACACTTACAGCCAGTTGATTAGCTGGTACAGTTTTCAATAAGGTTTCTACAACTTTCGTTCCCAACTTTCCTGTTGCTCCTGTTACTAATATTTTCATTTGGTATTCCTCCAATAATTTTTTATATTCAAATTAAACATCCATTAACCTGTATCTATATCTAATACATGTATTTATAATAGATACATGTAGTTGTCTTGTCAACCAATTTATAAACCTTTTATATTTTCTTCAAATTTTAAGGTATAATACGTTGTAATCAAATTAAATACATGATTAATCTGTGTAATAAACTTTGCGATGAAGTAAAAGGTAGGTGAATGATATGTCCATCAGCAGCCGATTTACCGTTGGTGTTCATATATTAGCTCTTATTGAATTAAATAAAGAGGGAATAAGCTCATCGGAGTTCTTAGCGGGGAGCGTAAACACGAACCCAACCTTGATAAGAAAAATTATGGGTATGTTAAAAAAGGCAGGGTTAATTGAAGTACAACCTGGTATTGCCGGGGCAAAACTAGCCAAGGAACCTTCTTATATAACATTACTTAACGTTTATAAGGCGGTCGATGTTGTGCAGGAAAAAGAATTGTTTAGTGTGCATGAAAATCCGCACCCTGATTGCCTTGTGGGCAGGAACATTCAAGATTCGATCACTCCTGTGTTGTCAGCAGCTCAATTTGCTATGGAAAAGGTACTGGAAAATATAACCATTGAAGATATTGCTAAGGATATTGTTGAAAAAGAAAAACATAAAATACAATAATAAATTAAAAAAAGACATTCTTGAAAACAGAATGTCTTTTTTTCGTAGTCCAAATCCCTTCTTTAACCTGCCCTGCACCGTTTGTTGGTTGCATAAGAAAAGGAGCTGCTGATCAACTCCTGGTAATGAAGTAAAGCACCCGTTAGTTTAAGTACAAATCTTCACAATTAAACAAGTTCAGGATTTAGAGGACCATTCATCACTTTTTTACTTTTATTTCCTCGGGTATAGTGGTCCAGAACTTTGGGTCTTCTAAGCCGAGCCGCCAAATCCCGATTCCCCGCAAGTTATATTTTTTTACTAGGTTTAACTTAAACCGCAGACTATCGCTATTCTCAAACCAAACTTGGTGGCTATGATGATTATGATCAACGTAACTGAAATGAGGTGTTTGCGAACGGGATTCCCATATAACTTTAGCTTTATATTTTGTTCTCTGATCCATTAACTGTGCGTAGGAGCTATACAAGGCTTTGTCTGCTGTCGTATCCCAGTCCCATCCATACCCAGCGATACCGAGTAAAATTTTTGATGGTGGTACGCCATGTTTCAAAGCATAACGAATCGTTGCTTCTGTCCAATTGACTGATGCTGTTGACCCGGGTTTTGTTCTTGGGTTGTGTTCATCGTATGTCATAATCATTAACCCATCTGAATATAGACCAAGCTTTTCGTAATCAAACCACCGTGACCAGGGATTAGCACGGGAATCACCTGTGTTTGCAGGGACTGAAACCGTAACTACTTTTCCATCACGATGCACAGCATCAGACAATTTTTTTATCAGCAGACTAAAGGAATCTCGGTCAGTCAAATACAAATTTTCCATGTCAATATTAATACCGTCATATTCTAACTGATTCATTTCATTGCGTAAGTTCTGAATGAAAACATTGCGGTTCTTATCGTTTTCGAGTACATTACTAGCTACCTGCTTGCCCTTCTCCACGGTTTCATAGAAGAGGTTATGTACAACCATATATACCTTCAGGTGTTTTTTATGAGCACTCTGAATAACCTTTATCTTATGATCTGCTGTAACGGAAACTATAAGACTGCCTGGACGTTTATCATCAAGCTTATACCAAAAGGGTGCAATGATGCTTAAACTGGTGAATTGCGAGTTAACTGTAGGTTGAGACCCTGGATACGTTCCTTCCTGTTCTGTGTAGAAACCTAAAACTTCACGAGGAGTTTTATTCTTATTGTATTCCTCTTTTCGTTGTAATTGACTACAGGATGACATTATTAATAACGCCATGCTTAAAGAAATGATGGTGAATAACCGATAACAATTTTTCGCCATAATACACCTTCTTCTAATTTGTATATACCTTAAGTTGATAAGAAAATTTGTAACTTATTCACGAATTAACTTTCCCCCAAATAAAAGGTCTCAGGAAAAAGACTTCCACAAGTTAATAAGTAGTTCGGTTTTAAAGTACAAAAACGCATTTAGAGAGCAAAATCGAAACAGATTTAGCAACCGAATTATCAATGTAAATAACATTACAATTGGCATAACAAAACACTCAGAGTGAAAGATCTCTGAGTGTTTTGTTTAAATAGCTGATTTTAAGCAGGAGAAAACTGTTCTACAATTCGATTTTTCTAGCTTTATCGACAGTGAAAAGTTAGAACCGTTTACTGTAGAACTGCCAAAATAATGCACTAGCATCTATTATGTCCACATGCACTTAGTGTTGCAACAAAATATAGTTAGGACCACGAGGACAGCGTACATTTTGGTTAGCTGTCTTTTTATGGCAAAAGAGAACATTAAATCTAGATACAGTCTATATTATCCTTATTCAAGGGAACTATATAACCAATTAACTTAATGATGTCAGGATCAGGGGGATTAATAATGAAAGTACTGTCGATGATCCAGCCTTGGGCAAGCTTATTTGTCCTTAGGGAAGCCGAATATGAAACAAGGACTTGGAGAACGCATTATCGGGGTCCTCTTGCTATTCATACGAGCAAAAAAGTAGATAAGCCCGCCTGTAGACTGGATGGAGTTGCCGAGCTGCTGGCTAAGCATGGGTATACAGAAGATAATCTGCCGACCGGAATGATAATTGGAGTCTGCAAGCTGAAAAACTGTTTGAAAATAGAAGAAAACAATGGAAACTGGGCGGTCTTAGAAGATAGTCGGGTTATTTCAGGGAACGACTTGTTTTTAGGGGATTACAGAGTTGGCGGCTATGCCTGGGAAATTGAGGACATGCGGATGCTCGATGAATATATTCCTGCAAAAGGGCAGCTTGGGCTGTGGGAGTTTAGCGGAAAGATATAAGTATCAAACCATAGTGGCACTGAATCTGGAAATTCTATGCTTGTGGTTCTCTTTGGGGTTGCCATTTGATTAGGAATTTACTGTTTTTTTGGTGGTTTTTCATAGTTCTGAGACTAATTTTTGCTTGTTTCCCCATTGCGCGGTTCAAAAAGAGGGAGAAATATGATGGTTTTTAAGGGATATCGATTTCCGCAAATGGGGAATTTAACATTTTTTAGCCCGACTCAAAATCGTGTTCCTCTGGAGTGCCGGTTCGACCCCGGCCACCGGTATCACCAATAGCGAAGAATCGCTATTACATCAAGCTTCACACTTAATTGTGTGAAGCTTTTTTGTGTTCATGACGCACTACAGAATATGTATAAATAATGTTTTAATCCTCAACGATTACATTAATAATTTCATTAAATTTAATTTTCTCAAAGAAACTATCTTTCTTCTGAATACTTAACTCTTTCGTGACAGGATCAATATACACACAGTATCCATGCAGTTCAATTGGATTTCCATCGTTATGCAATCTAAAACTTATCGGTAAATGATATTCCATCGCATAATGAATGTTGTTTTCAAATTCTTCAACCTGGTATTCATCTAGGACAGGTTTTTTATTTAGGAAGTAATCAACCTCACCCATTTTTTTATTTAAAGCTTTATGTTCTGGCATAATCAGCGCTGCTTGCCATTTAACGAGCCCTCTATCACGAATTGTACTCATCAGAAAGATCCCTCCTTTTTATTTATTATATACGAACTAACGTTCTTATTAAAGGTAGAAAAAATGCCTGTTCCAGAGAAGGGCTTTTCCAATTGTACGAAGACACAAAGATAAGTACATTGGGGACATGAATTTGAGTACATAGAGTTATTAATCCACTCAAAACCGCACCAATTCAATCTCTAAACTGTTTTGAGATACAAAATCGAGTACATTATAAACAATACAGTCATACAAATTTATCTGTATACACAAAGGGGAAAGCAATCTATACCCTCCCCTTTTTCGAACAACATATATTTTTAATCTTCTTGATTATTTTATAAAAAAGATAGATTATTTTTGTGATCCTTAATCAACTAACGCACCCGTTAGCTTAAGAAGAAAGTAGCCCGAACAATCTTAATAATGAGTACAAAATAAAACCCACACCAATAAATATAATTAAAAATCTCATTATCCAAGGTAATTTAGGATGAGGGAAAAACGCAATAATGCCAACGGTTAGAAAAAGAACACCCACAACAAAACTAAATAACACTTCCAAACAATTCACTTCCCCATTTAATCTTACATATTATATACGATTTACCAATAAAACCGTTTCACTATTAAACTAACCTGCCCCTTTAGTTCCATAAGAAAATGAGCTGCCAAAGCAACTCTCTTATAGAAGTAAAGCACCCGTTAGCCATCCATGAATCGCAAAAATCGGCGATCCACCACAAAGAATGAAAATGGTTGGGAAGTGTCCATACTGATACTGACCTTAATCCAGTCAACCCTAATCCATAGACTAATTAACGCTCTCCTCTTTTTTTAAACGATTGAGCAGGGTCTTCTTAAGTATTGTCATTTTTCATTATTAAAGAAACTTATTTTCATGGTAGTTCAACAACAAAATTTATTATTATCCTATTACTTCTCCCAAAGCACTATACGTCTTCCCTCTGGATCTTCAATCCAAATAAACTTTCCAAATTCATTAATCGTCTTTTCCATAACAAGGGGAACACCCATTTTTTCTATATGTTTGATACTGTCATCCAAATTTTCAACTTGAAAGTTTAACATCACTTGTTGTTCTGTTGGAAAATAGCGGTCATTTTCAGAAAAGAAGGAAAAGATAGTTTCATTGCCTGATTGTGGTGTAATAATGGTACCATTCCAATTTTCAATTTCAATTTTTAGGACTTTACTTTACCATTTTTTTATATCCTCTAGATTTTTAGTCCTCCAAAAGATTCCTCCAAAACCCTTTATTATCATAAGAATCTCCTTCCTATCCCATTAGTTATTAATTTAAATGCTAGTTTTGAAAGCGAATTCCTCTTTCACTAACCTGCCAGTTAGAACAATTTAAAAAAGGCTGCTTCGGTTATATGTAATTCCATATAAATGTTATTTTATAGGGGGGTTTATATAGTATTTAATAAGATGTTGATCATTAAAACAAGTAGAAACAAAAGGGATAGAAATCTATCCCTTTTTATTTATGCTGACCTCAAAATGACCTCATTTACCACAACAACTCAAAGAATGTAATTGTAAAATTTTCAATTTTAAATTTTGGCTCTGTTAAAGTAAATTGTTGATTTTTGAGCAAAAAAAAGACAACAATTTTTGTGGTCTTTGCTTTTCCTTATTCAATTAACGCACCCGTTACTTTGTGACCGTATCGCTAAGATTGAGGGCAGTAAGAATGAGTTTAAACGATTCCAAGCCCCAGTATTAACACTGAATAAGGAAGAGGAGGAGGATATCTTTGATAAGCTTATTCATCTGTTTGACGGGGTTGTTGTGGAGGGTGAAATTCAAGAGGTCAAAGAAGAAGAACCAATTGACCAGCTGAAACGCTGGATCGCAAACACTGGTGAGCTCCGAGTAAATGAGTTAGCAAGATTGATAGGTTTAGGGAATAATAAGGTTCATGCCATGATGGTGGAATTAGTAAATGAAGGGTATTTGAAGAAGGAAGGCAGAAGTTATGCCATTAACGTGAATGATGAAGAATTGGATAAATGGAGGGATAAGGAATGATACCTTTTACGACTGCATTGATAATCCCTGTTGTAACCTTCTACGCAATGATCAAAGGAATCGATTATATGTATAGTGAAATGACTGGAAAAGAAAAACCGATTACGTCCATTAACTTTCGCCAATGGAAGGACGGATGGGGATGAATAAAAAATTAGTAAAATGTAAGTCTGCGTTGATAGAATAATTGAACATAAGCAGAAGGGTTCGAGAATCTTTAAAAGATCTCGAACCCTTCTGTTTTAATATGTGAGTGTCCAGTCTAGTTTACGGGATGCGTGAAAAAAAAACGAGTGAAAATATAATTTCTGGTAATCAAAGTTTATGAGATTTTTACGAATAAAAAAAGTGAAGAAGGAAAACCCTTTAGAGTGGCTAATATGAGTTAGCAACAAACCTACATTGACATGTCATTGCGCTTGTTTTTATGAGAGATATATTTTTTCGGTATCGCAACATTATACGGCACATTGCTATGTCCGTAGCTACGATGAATCATCATATACAGTAAACCAATACCTACAACTATGACTCCTGAAACGAGCACGATATAGTTATCATACCAAGGTGCATCTGGCGTTCTTGGCCAACACATGTTGATCATTGCGATGATTCCGTAGACAAGCGCACCAATATTGACGGGCAGTCCCCACTTGCCCAATTGATACTTACCACTTGGCTTCCATCCTTTTAGTCTAGCTCGAAGTGCAGCAAAGACAACCATTTGGAATCCAAGATAAATGCCAAATGCCGCAAAACTGATTACCTTTGTGAGCGCATCTGTAGACACTTTTGATCCAAGCACAATGAGGGCTGGGACAATTGCGGCAAGAAGCAGCGCATAAGGTGGAATGTGACGAGCAGCCGAAAATTTCTTTAACAATCGGCTTCCTACAATCATGTCATCACGGCCATACGAATAGGCAAGTCTGCTTGCTGCCGCTTGTAAACTCATTACACATGAAAGGAAAGAAATCAACACAATACCCAGTACAATCTTCGCGCCAACAGCACCAAATGCATCGTTTAGTAAGGTATCAACAGGCGTTACGTCCTTACCAGCGATAACTGCTGGGATATCAGCAACTGATAGTACTAAAGCAAGGCAAACAAAAGTTGCTGCAGCACCGCCAATGTAAATGGTCCGACGCATTGCCTTTGGGATAAGAACACCTGGATTCGGTACTTCTTCAGCAACATCACCACAGGCTTCGAACCCATAATATTGAAAAATTCCAATTAATCCAGCTGCTGCAAATGCATACATGTAGCTATGACTACCTTGAGCACCAAAAGAATCAAAGAGCACATCAAGACCGTGCACCCTTTGTGTGATAAGCAACCAAAATCCAACTACAAGCGCACCGATAAGTTCAGCAGCAAAACCAATAACTGCAGCAGCCGCGAGAACCTTTGTGCCAAGAAAATTGATGATAGTCGATAGTGCAAGAAGGACTACTGCACAAAGAATCGCAGAGTCCACCGATACTTCAAAACCCAAAACTTGTGCTAGATAAGGTCCAGCTCCGTACGCGACACTGGCAATCGTCACAAGCAAGGCCATTAAGTAAACCCAGCCAGTCATCCACGCCCACTTGCGCCCCCATAGTCTTCGTGCCCAAGGATAAACTCCTCCTGCAACAGGGTATTGCGCAACAATCTCACTGAAGACAAGTGCGACTAGTAATTGTCCGAGTCCAACGATGAAAAAACTCCAAATCATAGGTGGGCCACCTTGCGCAAGTGCGTATGCAAATAGTGAGTACACACCTACTACAGGTGAAAGATAAGTGAACCCTAGCGAAAAGTTTGCCCACGGACTCATGTCGCGGCGAAATTCAGATTCATATCCAAGCGATGCCAGTTGTGCAGCATCACTATCATAATGTTCTGACGCAGAACCTCCAATTTTTTTATTCAGATTTTCTTGCATATTTGAGCCTCCTTAAAATGGTAGATATATTCTTATATGCAATTGTTGCGCCAATATAAAAAATAATATAAATATTCAGTTAATTATACTTTGATAGAGGTAAATTTTACAATTAAATTTCAATTTTGATATTTTGTATTCAACTCTGAAATAATTTTAAGATGGGGGATAGGGATTTTATGCCAAATAACTTCCATCTGTTATTACTTTTTAATCATTAATGCATAATTTATTCATAACTTCATAGGAACGTGGAATTGTTGGGCAGAACCCTAGCTTTTTAGTAAGTAGTTCAGATAACGTGGAGAAAAAGCCAAATAACAAAGTAAATAACATACGAATTGGCAAGTTAAATAGCAGATTAAATAACAATATAATTAGCATAAAAAACACTTGAGTACCCAAGTGTTTTTGGTCTTTAATGTGTAATTCTTGTTCAACTAACGCACCCGTTAGCTTAAGTACATTCTTTCACCAACTTTTGTTATTCCAAATTGGGCAAATCCTTTTTCATAATTGTAAACTACTCGAGGTCCATAAAAAAATGACCCTTATTTTCTTTCACTAAACTACCCGTTTGTTGAAGAAGACTTTCGATTTGTTTTTTAAGCTTGAATTGGTAAATAAATCTGTACTTCTTCATCTCCTTCCCCCATAGGGTGATATGTCTCGATAATATAAGAATCGAGATTTCTTTGATAACCTTGTTCTTCTGCCCAATTCAATAAATTCAAATGAAGTTCTCCCAAATTAGATATATTCCCTCTTGTAGTTATGTAACTTTTATTTATTTCAATATAATCCATTCCTGTTGGTACTTCATTTAATTTCTCACTCACAATTAACCCTACATAATAATGACCTATCCTATGCTCCTCATCCTTTTTAGGCTCAAATAATGCAATTTCATTCTCTGTTAGATTTAGGATTTCGTTTGATCGACTTAATAGTTGCTTTGCAAGCAAGGGTACTAAATTACCAAAGTTAACAAACTCCCCACTACCTTTTAATCCAACAAGCTTAAATTCTTTTTTAACCATCATAAACGACATATTAAACTCTCCTATTCACATAAAAATTCCATAATATTCTAATTTTATTTGTTCAACAAAAAATCCATAATATTCTAATTTTATTTGTTCAACAAAAAATCCTTACTTCCTGCATTGAAGTAAGGATTTCATACTGATTTCTGTACCTGTTATTCAACTATCCTGCCCCGTTAGTTCCATAAGAAACGGGGCAGAAAGGGCGTTTAAGAGCGGTAACACTCAATAGGTATTACCGCAATGAAATATAAATATAAAGTAGTATTCTTTCTTTTTGAAGAACTTCTAACCCTAAAATTTATACCAACCAAGTGATTCTACACTTTTTTGTGTATTTACGTGTTTTGTTTCCAAAAAACTGTCCAATCCTTCTGGGCCAAGCTCTCTCCCAATTCCGCTTTGTTTGTACCCTCCCCAAGGCGCTTCCACGTATGGTGTATGATAGCTGTTAATCCAAATCGTTCCCGCTTTAAGTTCCCCAGCTATTTTTTGTGCTCGTTCCTGATTACCAGATAAAATCCCCGCAGCAAGGCCAAATTTCGTATCATTTGCTAATTCAATGGCTTCTTTTTCCGTGCGGAAAGATTGCACTGTTACAACTGGACCAAATATTTCCTCTTGCACAATTCTCATATTTTGTTTTACGTTCGTAAACACTGCCGGAGTGATAAATAGACCTTTGCGATTTAAACGCTCTCCACCGAATAATAGGGTTGCTCCTTCTTCTTTTCCAATGGAAATATACCGCTCAATTTTGGCCAAATGTTCTTTTGAAATAATGGCACCCATTTCCGTATTTTCGTCAAATGGGTCACCAATTCTCAATTTTTGAAGCTTTTCATTAAGTTTTCCTAAAAATGTTTCATAAAGGTTTTCATGCACAAGTAATCGGGAAGAGGCCACACAAACCTCCCCTTGATTTAAAAATGCACCATAAATAGCCAATTCAGCTGCTAAATCAGCATCCACGTCATCAAAAATAAGAAAAGGTGATTTTCCGCCAAGCTCTAAAGATACCCGTTTAAACGATTGAGCACATAATTCGATAACTTTTCTTCCAGTTTCCGAACCACCAGTAAATGAGACTTTATCCACTTTATCGCTAGTCACCAGAGCTTCACCGGGTCCCTTACCAGCACCTAAAACTAAATTAAACACACCATCCGGCACATCGCATTGATCTAACAGTTCTGTAAACAGAATTGATGATATAGGAGTTATTTCTGAGGGTTTAAACACGATTGTATTTCCAGCTGCTAGAGCCGGTGCAATTTTCCACATCCCAAGTAAAAATGGAAAGTTCCAAGGAACAATTAACGAACAGACACCGATAGGTTCTTTGTGAACTTCACTGACAGACCCATCTTCCATTTTGATACGCCTTGGCTGCTTTTCAACTATTAAATCCACATAATAGCGCAAACATGCAATTGAATCATCTATGTCTAGTTTTGCTTCATTATATGGCTTGCCTGTATTAATAACTTCCAATTTAGTCAAATCGTCTTTTGCGTCTTCCAAGCGTTGGGCTATTCTTTTCAGAGTTTCAATTCTTTTTCCTTTATTGATTGCCCAATCGTTTGTTCGGAAAGCATCGAAAGCTGCCTGTATGGCCAGTTCAACCTGTTCAACACTCGCTTCGTGTATTTCAGTCAAAAATTCCTCATTAGCTGGATTGGACAGAACTCTTTTTTCTCCTTCACCCTTCAGCCAGTGTCCGTTAATGTATAATTGGTCGCATTTTTCTAATAGTTTTTTCAAATGATGCACTCTCCCTAAAAATTTATTTATTAATCAGCTAAATCCTCTACAACTTCGGTAGCTGAAACATAGCATGCTGAAGTTTCCTTGTGTAGTAATAGTGTCCAAAATTGGTATAAAGGTACTTACTACCTTCTTAGGATACTTTTATGACCTGACATTATTTGAGGATAATTTTTATTAATAGCTTGAAAGTAAGGAGATCGAATCCTTATCTATCAATTTTTTTGTGTAACGATTTTATAATCAACTTTCATTGCTACCGCTCGTACAGGTGAACCATCCGCACCTACAATCCGTAAAGGAAAAGCGCTGATGAGAGGATTAGGAAAATCTATCGCTCCAAAATTAGTTAGATTTTCCGCGATGATTCCGTTTACCTTGGCCACTGCATCGTGGATAGGAAATTCTGTACCACCTGTACGATCGATATTGATTGTATCGATGAAAAATGTACGAATTCCCCTTTTTATCATTTCATGAATAACATCTTCATGAACATAAGGATGACGAAAAAATGATTCCTTCGCTACATATCGTGACCAACCTGTATAAAACAAAACGATTTTTCCAGAAGCGAGTTGATCCAAGTAAGGTTCCACATCTTTCAGGGTAATAGCTTCTTCCTCCCCTTTTTCTGTTACTGGAATTATTACTCCAATCCCAATAAATAAACGCAAATCTGATTCATCAATACGTTGGCCCTCACTAATAAAATGGTATGGTGCATCTACATGAGAGCCTGTTTGTGAACCAAGATGTATATGAAGAAGATTATACCCGTCCATTTCTAGAGTTGTAGCAACACTAATGTTCGGTTCAGGATCTCCAGGATAAATAGGTGTATCATTCGTTAATTGGAGTGATAAATCAACAATTTTTTCAATTTTAAGCATAACTATGCCTCCCTTTCTGCGTCACACGCATATTTATTTGTTATTTTTTATATGACTTCAGATTCTTTGCTTTCTTCCTGCACCCTGATTTTTCCCGTAACTTTCATTAGCCCTGAATAAACTACGCAGGTAAGCAGGAAGGTTACTATTGTAGTTCCTATGGAAAGAGGTTGTACGTAGGTAAAGTAATAAGAGAATCCAGCTCCGATAATAAAAGAAATATAAGCAACATAGTTAATCCCATTCCGATACCAGTAAAGCTTGTTCTCGCCAGAAATAATCTCAGAAGCATCATACAGGCTGCGTTTAAGAAGGTAGTAATCTGTCAACATAATAGATACAACTGGTATAAAAAGACTTCCGATCATTATTAGGAAGCCTTGGAAATTCGAAAGTAACCAATCTTTAAGCAGGGCACCGCATATACAAATGATTCCTATTGTTAGCGCAACTTTCCAGAATCGCTGTTTCTTAAAAATCGCTAAGTAAGAAATCGTGGCACTATATAAAACCATTGTGTTCGTTGATACAACAGAGATGAAGATAACTAGCGCAGCAACAAGACCAAAAACAGGATTGGATTCTCCGATTAAAACAGTTGGGTCATACGTTCGTGTCATATTATTCAATAGTGAAAATCCAGAGACAGTTGCCCCAAGTGTCATCGCAATAATTGTTGCGGTACTAAACCCAAAATAAGTTCCAATCATACCGCCTTTTTCTGTTTTACAATGGCAATTATGATCACTTACCATAAGCATCCAGGAAAAAACAGTTGCAACTACAATATCAAATGCCACTATAGCAGTTATGGACGTATTATCAATTGTTGTCATTTGAATTAAACTTCCTGCATCAAATTTAATAAACATATAACCAAAAACGATAACAACCAGTATAACCATTAAACTAACGATAAATTTTTCCGCGCTCTCAATTACACGGTGGCCGTACATAGCCAATAGAACAACTAGCGCTTCAGTTAGAATCGTAAATAAATTAATATTGGTGTATCCTGTCAAATAAAATACCGCTTGATTTAGGCTCAGAGCCCCCATATATGCCTGTACCCAACTCCAGCCGATGAGAACAAGAGTGTTCACGGCTGTAGGCAATACTGCTCCTCGCTGACCGAAGGCTCCTCGAGCCAATATCATGGTGGGTAAGCCGGTGCGAGTCCCTATATTCCCCATTAAAATTAATGGTATTCCACCTACTAACGTTCCGATTATAATTATTGTAAGCGCTTTTGGATATGCCATGTCAGGAACAAACAGCATGCCAGAAAATACTGTGGTTACTACAACATTAGAGCCTAACCAAAGAAATAAAGTAGAGAACCAACTCATTGACCTTTCATTCATAGCGATTGGTCTCATACGATCCATGCCATTTGTTTCAGGTGAATTCGACATCCAATTCTCTCCCTATTCCACTAAAATTTAGCAGTAAATTTTATCATTTGGCTTTAATCAATTTTCTGCTTATTAGGTCTTTACCTTCAATTGTATTGATTTTTTTTGACTATGCTTTGTGTGCATTTCAGTCTGATAATAGCCTTTAATAGCTTTGGACGACGTTAAGTCATCACGTTATCAACACTATTGTAGACGGACTTGCAACGGCTTCTATCTACAGCATATTGAACGCCCCCATGTTTTTCATAAGTATGTAAACACTCCTTTTTCTTGAATAACGTCTGAAAAGTATCAATTTACATATTACTTAAGCAAGATTCGCGCCAATTTACTACACAGATATTGACAGCCAATTCCGCTAGTTTTTTTGATATATTGATTTAAAATCTAATCAATTTCTTATTTTCTGATTTAATTTTTAATTATTTCCTCTTTTTAATTTATATTTTAATCAACATCTATAGACATAAAAGGAAGGGAACCTATTTGATGATGGAATGACAATTCGGGTTGATCAGCAACATAATAAAGGGGAACTAGCTTATGCTACAGAAGCAACCAAAGAAATTGTTCTATTTGGTTTCGGACAGTTAAACCTTAATCGTATATGGGCAATGGCTATATCTAAAAACCCAGCTGCTGCAAAGTTATGTTAAAACTTGGAATAAAAAATGAAGGTTCAATAAAACAACATATCTATCAGGCTGAACTATATGAAGACGTTGACGTATTTGGGTTTACAAACACAAATTTTAAACAACTAAATTCTTAAGTCTTGTTCAACTAACAGGTGCGTTCGTATTATAAGGTCGGCCAGTAAAAGTTACTGTTGATCTTTTTTAATAGAACCTATTCTATCAGTAGCCAGGGTAGGACGTACGGGTGCGTAGAAATTGATCCCGTGAACTATAAACTGTCCGCCCCTACTTGTAGAAACATGTTTGAGGCTGGTTGGGACTACATGGAGGACTAGGGGTACTGATTAGTAAGTAGAGGAGGAAAAAACAATGAATCCAGTTGTTGGTCTGGATGTGGCAAAAGGAGAGAGTCAAGTTCAGGCAATTTAAACCGTATGGGAAGAGCTTTTCAATGAAGCATATCAAAGAGGAATTAGATCATTTTTTAGACTTTCTAAAAGAAGTTGAAGAGGTGACAGGGCTAATGCCTATGGTCATTTTAGAATCTAGGGCATTACCATACTCCCGTTATTCAATACTTGGCGGAACAAGGAATTCTATATATCTTACTAAATCCGATTATTTCTTATCAGGAAAAGAAAACCAGTTTACGTAAGGTAAAAACAGACGCAATCGCTGCGTACCAGTTGTGTGTGCTGTATTATAAAGGTGAACCTCATAAAATTAGAGGGATTCAGCTTTTAGACCTTCGGAATTTGTCAACACAACAGGAAATCGTAACGAATATGTATGTGGAAGCTAAACTTCAGTTTCACACCATTTTAGATCAAGTGTTTCCTGAATACCGGAAGGTTTTTTGGGGATCTATATTCGAAGGTTTCTTTATTGATGTTAAAGGAACATCCTACTTCAGAGGCGGTATTAACAGCCGGAGAAAGTAGACTTGCAGAGAGTGTTATAGAGTTCTGTTCTAGCCGATCGAGTGAATGGGCATGGGAAAAATCAAAAAAAATGATGGATTCCGCATCTCGAAATCCATTTCAAAAAAAACGTGTATGAAAGTCACGTAATCAATCTTCGTATGTATATTGAGTTGCTTTTTCATTACCAGGGACACCTTTCTGATTTGGAAGATCGTATAGTGACCTTGGCAAATGAAATGGAAGAATATAAGATTATCCAATCGATTCCGGTATAGGAGAAAAAATCGCAGCCACGATTATCTCTGAAATTGGTGAAATCGTTCGGTTTAATCATCCGAAAAAACTGGTTGCCTTTGCTGGAGTAAATCCAAGTGTTTACTCATCGGGTAAGTTTACGGAAACCATTAATCGTATTACTAAAAGAGATTTTCGTGGTAGATGGTGGCGGCTAGGATCGCCGCCATAGAAGTTCTTATGGAACTAACCTGCCCCGTTAGTTTAAGTACAAACCTTCACAATCTGCTTCTTTTATCAACCCAAAAACATTGAAAAATTAGTGAAATCCTATTTCTAATTATTGCTTAATTTAATTTATTAGATAAGTTTTCCATAATTTCAACACTCATTGAAGTTAAATCTATTTTTCCAAATGAAAACAACCATCTTTATGGCTTAAGGACCACTTTAATACATCCATCTGTCCTTGTATCAAATACTTCATACCCATGCTTTGCTTGGTCAATTGGAAGTACATGGGTTACAACATCGCCAGGATCTACTTTTCCTTCTGATATTAGTTTATAAAGGTAGGGCATATAAGGAATAACAGGAGCCTGTCCGGTTTTAATATCCACGTTTCTTTGGAAAATATCTCCTAGGGGGAATCCATTATAACGGCCGCCATAAACGCCTGTTATTTGTATGGTTCCCGCCTTACGCACGGCTTGGGACGCAATTACAATCCCTCCCATGGCTCCCCCATGTAATTTAAGACCCGATGCAAGATATTCCATCGGAGTCATTTTGCCACTCATCCCGGAACAGTCAATAACGATATCTGCACCACCTTTAGTGATTTCTTTAAGGTATTCGCCAGTGTTTTCATATTGTGCAAAATTTACGGTTTCGACTTTATTCGTCCTTTTTGCATGCTCTAAACGATAATCGAGATGGTCGACAGCAATCACTCTTTTCGCCCCTTTAAACCAAGCGAATTTTTGAGTAAGTAGACCTACAGGACCACAGCCTAAAACGATAACCGTATCGCCAGATTTGACACCTGCGTGATCTACACTCCAGAATGCTGTGGATGCTGCATCAGCGAGCAACACCAATTTTTCATCTTCTACCTCGCAGTCTTCTGGGATTTTGAAAGGGGTAAAGTTTCCATAAGGAACACGCATATATTCAGCTTGCCCGCCCGCATACCCACCAGTTGTTTCTGAGTATCCAAAAAAACCACCCATTTCCCCATGAGGATTTGAATTATCGCACTGACTTGTAAGGTCGTGGTCGCAATACCAGCAGCTCCCGCAGCTAACGTTAAAGGGGATAATGACCCGGTCTCCCTTCTTTAACTTAGTTACCCCTGGTCCAACTTCCTCAACAACCCCCATCGGCTCATGACCAATCACATAATCTGTAGGCATATTGGGAATTAATTGATGAATTAAGTGCAAATCGGAGCCGCAAATCGCTGAAGTAGTGATTTTTACAATAATATCATCCGAATTTTTGATGTTAGGGTCTTTAACTTCTTTAACCTGTACATTTTTATTGCCCTGGTAAGTTACGGCTTTCATGATGCTTTTCCTCCTTTATTTATTCGGCGTTGCGAACATGCCGAGTCTGTCAGTATCATTCGGGAAAAGATTCATCCCAGCGATACTAACCGCCATATCGGCTGATTTCAAATCTAATTCCACCTGTTTACCTACATCGTTCGGATAAAGCCAGCCCTTCCTGATCATTAAATCGGTTAACTCACCATGTAAGTCAATAGATTGCTCCATTTGCTGGTACAATGCTTTTCTCAATGCGGGATTCGCTGTTTCAGATAATGCAATACCATAAGTATGAATCCCACTTTTGATAGAGAGTAGAAAATCTAGCGCGAAAGAGGAATCAGCCATTTCCGGCATATGTTCAGCGCCTTGAGGATCTAAAAAATCCATTTCCATTTAAATTTCACCTCATTTTTCATAGTTTGTTCGGGCTTGTGTATAAAATCCCTTTAGCTCGTTTATAGCAGCTATAGATTGTTGTACGTCTTTTTCCATTAATGCTTTTAAGTCATTGTCAAAGCAAATTCCTTGCATTAATTTTGATCTCATTAAACCTATTGTTTTAAAATTTAAAATTTCATGCGTTTCCATGGTTTCATGAAATGCCAAGCTTTCATTTTCCATACGTTCACCTCCCTAATCTATATAACAAAAATACCTTTCCCAGTTCATCTGTTAGTTATACGGAATATTGACCGATAGGTAGTTTATTTCGCAAAATACACGTTACCTTTGCAAATGATGATGTATAAAAACTTTTGTATTACAAAAGATATGTAGGTGAATTCTCAAAGAAATGGAGTGAAAAATCATGACGAAGAATTTAGGTCTGCATGAGACTTTAGAGGCGCACGAAATTTTAACTTTCAAGAGTCTTTGTCTAACAAAGTCCTCTACAATGAGCAGTTTAGTACAGGATACAGAACTACAAAATATTCTATTAAAAGACATGAGCACTGGTACACAAGATATTCAAAAACTGCAGGAAATTCTGACGAATCGAGGGGAACAGTAATGACAAATTTTTTGCAAAATATGGCGGGTATGGGTGGCATGACTGATCAGGTTATTGCGTCGGACTTCTTAATATCCGCAAAATCAGGAATTAGAAATATTGCATTTGCCATTACGGAAACAAAAACACCTGAATTGAAAGCAGCCTTAAGAGAACAGCTTCGTGTCGCTGTAGAAAGACACGGAGAGATAAGTAACTATATGATTTCAAAAGGTTACTATCATCCACATGATTTAAGTGAACAATTACAAGTTGATTTAAATACAGCAAATACAGCCCTAAACCTTCCTCAACAATAAAGTCAACTCATGGATGTGAAAACAGACAGATTACACAGCGGTACGGGCAAATAGAAAAAAGCAATGAATTTCTCAAACTAGAGATACATTGCTTTTTTTAGTGGTATATTATAGCAAGTTCTTATAATTGTAATGTAGATGATCCAATCTATAATAAGCTGTTGTGTTTTACTAATTTTACTTCTTTCTTAATATGTTTAAATCGATTTCTTCATGCCACACATACATAGTTCTTAACCGCACTTTCAAACTGAGCTTTACCGCAATTGTCACAGCGACCACTAACGATGTCAGGATAATCTTCGTAGTCATAAATAATTATGCTGTCATATTCCTTTTTTTCTTCTGGAATTTCTTCAGACAAAGTAAAATCACCTTCACTATTTTATTTGATTATATATATTCTACGAAAGACGGAATGCGGAGCTTATCAAGACCTTAATTATAAAAACCCTAATAAATAAAGGAGAGCACATATTAACGATGTATAATATGTACTCTCCTTTTATCTTTTAATGAACTAACGCACCCGCTAGTTCCATAAGAAAAGAGCTGATCGTGATCGTCACAGCTCATTAAAGCTATAGTACCTTTGGTTGGATTAATCAAGTAACCTTCTATTGATAAATACGTACACAATGGTTAATAAAATCAACATAGCAATGATAAAAACCGTTAATTCATAAGGATAGTCAATAAAACTATTGACGACTACTAACAATCCTAACGGTAGAAAAAAAGTTCCACCTGTTACTGTGCCTAATAAGGACTTATTTTTTATCATCTTTTCATTAAATCCTGCTAACAACCAGGTTTGCTTTTTCACAGCTACTAAGTACGACACAAGTAAAAGAGCTATACCAATTACCAATAATCCATAATCCACCTTTTTACCCCCAAAGGACACTTTATTTCCGGATACTTTTTTATACGAACCAAAAAGGTAAAAGTTCCCTTTTTTTGAACTAACCTGCACCGATAGTTGCATAAGAAAAAGCTGCCTTAAAGACAGCTCCGATCTTCAGCTAACGCACCCGTTAGTTGATTAATATGTCTATCCCCATTCCACAAAACATTATCGTTAGAATAAACCAAAATATATATTCTCTTTTTTTACAATGTAGTTTTCAATTCTTATTAGTAGGGTGATTATTCCTGCAATTAGTCTTAAAATTCCAGAGTGAAAATAATCTATACTGTCATAAGTTTGGAAATATAATATTGTTGCAAAGATTACCAAAACCCACTGTAAAAACAGAATAGGTTTATTTCTGTCATCCCAAAATTCTTTTCTCAAGAAAGAACGCATTGTTTTATCTCCTCAATCTAAATAAAAGTCTACTCGTATTATAAACTGTAATGAACTATCCCGCCCCTTTAGTTCATTAAGCAAAAAGGCCACCCAATGGCAGCCCCGGTTCTCAACTAACGCACCCGATAGTTCAACAACATACTCTTTCGTAAAAGAAAAATGAATCGGGCGGCTTTTTTTGGGGTTCGATTTCCCAAAAGGGTGCCCTACAGCTTCTGTCCCACTAGCTTTATTCTGCCCTAACTACGCTTTCGAAATTACTTTTGTGGGATCCGTCACAAAAAGGTTTATTATCGGAAAGTCCACATCTGCATAGGGAAAAGGCTTCTTTTGTTTAAATTTTATTCCCTTCACCATCGACTAGCTCTACATTCCCTGATACACGTAATGAACCATTATCATTAACTTTAATAGTAGCTATAATAAATCACCTCTTTTTTAAAACATTTTTGCCATGGGGGAATAACTTTAAACGATAAATAAGTTCTACTTCCTCAATATTATTTGATTGACATCCTGCAATTACCAAAAGAAGGAGTGTTATACCAATAAAAACACACCACATTTTATCGCCCTCCCCCTTATTTTTAGAGGATATTACTTTAAAAAGTTCCAAAAACCTTATTCTACTAACCTGATCCTTTAGCTGCATAAGAAAAAGCAATCCTTCTTAATGAAGAATCGTACCCGTTAGTTAAGGAATCGACTTTTTTTACTTCTTCTTAATGAACTAACGCACCCGTTAGTTCAACAAGATTTTTTTATTTATGTTCTTTAATTGGCATAAAATTAGAAGGGGTTAATTCTTCAGACTCAATTACAATTGCAGTTAGTCCAGTGGCAGTTGCTGTTTCGTGTCCTTCGCCTTTTTCCCAAAAGACCACATCGTTAGCTTTTATATTTACTTTTAATTCATCATCACTACGAACCCACCCTTCCCCATCTACAACAATGAGTAATTGTGGAATAACAGCTTGATGGAAACCTACAATTCCGTTAGCTTCTAAATGCATACAACCAATTTGTGTGGGTTTTTCTGTTTTTACAATTCGAGACATAATGAAATTTGAATTAAAATGAGAAATATTTTTTCCTACTTCCTTGTCAAATCTATAAAATTCCAAAAAGATTAACCCCCTCTTTTTACATTCTACTTTGTAAATACTACGTACTTAATCAATAGTCCTGTTTAGAATTTATTCTTTCACTTACCTGCCCTTTTTGCTGCATAAGAAAAAGCTGCCTTAAAGACAGCTCCGATTTTCAGCCTGTTCGTTCTATTACTATGAAAAGGTAGGAGCAGGGAATTCATCAATTCTCATACGAAGTAAACTATATGGTTTTTCCCGCAGGTCTCTTCCATAATGAAATCTCGCCTGCCGATGTAATTGATTCACAATGACATATAAGTATTGATCGGGGCCAATCGAAAAAGTATCCGGCCATAAAATTCTCGGGTCATGTGCGATGGTTTCCATTGCGCCATTCGGCAATATCTTCCGGATACTATTGTTTTCATAGTCTCCCGCATAAACGGTTCCTTTTGCGCCGGTAATCATTCCATCAGACGCACCTTTTTCCCCCCAATACTGCACATATTGGGATAAATTCAGGTCCTGTATCCTTCTGTCTCTTAGGGCTTCTGTTGAGATCGAGAACAGCTGACGGCTGGTTAGCGGAGCATAAAATAAAACCTTTCCATCAGGAGAAATCGCTAAACTATCGGAAGCCAATCTAAATGGGAAAGTCGAGCCGTCCGGGTTTCGATTCATCAAAGTTTCACCTTCTACTTTCGGTAAAAAATAGGGATCAGGTGAAGTTGATATTGCCCCATTTAACCGTCTAAACGCGTTCCCATTTTCTAAATCTACGACGATAATAGCCCCTGGCCCTCTGGAAGAAGAATCCGTTATATATGCATAGCCTGCTCTTCCAACCCGAAAATCCAAACGGACATCATTCAGATAAGTTGTTGGCAAGACAACATCTTCTGTAAAGGTATATACTCTCCTTATTGTATTCGTTCTTAAATCAACAGCAACTAATTTTGCTCCCCCTTGAATAGGTTCAGAAAAATTTGGTGCCCCTGTATCTAGTACCCAAAGTGTTCCTCTTCCATCAGCAACGATACTTTGGACACTGACGAAAGACATCGTAATATTACCAGTATTAACCAAATTGGTTTCTACATTGGGATAAGGCTGCAATTCACCCTCAACAATTTCCGCCACAGTAAATTGAACGTCGTCTCCCCATTTCGGAAAGCATACAAAAATACGACCGGTTTCGGAAACGCTGACACCTGTAGGCATAGCCCCATAAAAAGCATGCACCAGTTCAAACTGCCCAAAATATTTTTCCATAGGTAACATAGGTTGCATGATATCCTCCTCATCAAATCCGAACGGATATCACCTATATATGATGAAAATTTTTTGTAGTGCCTGGTTCTTGATAAATTTTCTATCGTGATGGATGCTGTGGGTTTATTAGTCCAGGAGAAACATGGGAGTTTCGATAAAGTGATTCAAACTTCCATGTTTCTCCAAAGACGGGGAATGAGAGCATCTGAATTTACGTTTGCAGTCAATTTTAGAACTAACATAAAAACTATTATGATTTGAGTCCCGTCCAGCAGCCTGGTTAGAAAATAAATCTGTCTCCTTTAAAGGGGAGTAGTTTTAAGTTTAATGTAACTTTTTCATCCTGAGCATAAGTAAGAATTTTTAGAAGCCTATAAAGTGGGCGGATATTCATTTAATATAGATTATTTAAGAACCTCATTTATTTATGATACGGTTCCCCATAACGAATCTAAATGAGGTTATAAAACCATGATATATTTTATTTTTCATTTAAAGATCTACTTTACCACAGTCAAAACTAATACCTGTTTCATTTTATTTGCCATTTTTGCCATTTTTCAACGTTGAAGTCTTTTACTTTTGAGTAAATAATTTTGGTGTCTAAAAAAGTTTTAAAAATTCTTTTGCTGCTTTTGATAAATAACTATTCTTCCTCCAAATTACTTTGGGTTCAGATATTAAGGTCTGATCCTTTAGCTGAATGACTCTCAATCCTCCCAATGAATGGAGGGATAATAACGAGAGCGGTAAGATCGTTGCACCAAACCCCGATGAAACGAGACCAAGTAACATAATTAAATCCTGACATTCGCACAGTATATTTGGTTCTAAATCTAACCGTTGAAATTCATTGACAATTTGTCCATACGCACCTAAACCATAGTTTGGTCGCAGAAGAATCAATGGCAAATCGATGATTTCCTCTAACCTGCATTGTTCTGATCCACTCCACGTCCATTTTTCAGGCAAAACAAGCACATATGGGTCAATTTCCAATGTCATTTGAGAGATACTTTTTTCCGTTATTGGACTATTTGTTATCGCAATCTCAATCTGACGTTTAGATAACATTTTCATGAGATGAATCGTTTCACCTTCCCATACTTTGAAAGTAAGACCAGGATTTTTCTCACGAATATCTACCACCTTGGAAAGAATTAAAGATGCACAATAAAGATTGGATCCAACAGATAAAATCCCACTGTTGTCTTTCCTCAATTCTTGAACTTCTACCATTGTTTCATCAAGTTTATTTAAAAGTTCTTTTGCTCGAAGAAGTAATCTTTCCCCCTCCAAGGTTAAATTAAGACTTTTGTTATCTCGATCAAATAAAATGACGCCTAGCTCTTCTTCCATTTGTTTGAGTTGTCTGCTCAAAGGGGGTTGAGCAATATTTAATTTCTTTGCAGCTGTCGTGATCTTACCTTCTTCTGCTATAGTGACAAAGTATTTTAACTGTCGAATATCCAAGATGAAACCTCCATCATATCTAAAAGATATAGTAAAAAGATAAAACAGATATTTTAAGTATTGATAAATTAAGTATACACTACGATGTAGTGTAATTCATAAGTTGAAGGGGAGTGACTTTGTTGTTCAAAAAAAATACCATACAATTTCCAAAGCTTTTATCAGTTGGGAATATATCGAATGGATTTGTGGCCTGGCTTTTTGGTTCAGCAGGACCATTATTAATTGTTTTACAAGCTGCTGAAAAAGGTCATTTGTCTGGTAGCATAACCAGCTCATGGATTTTCGCCATTTATGGAATGGGGGGACTCCTAACGCTCATCGTCTCCTTATATTATGGGCAACCCATAGGCTATGCCTTTTCAATACCTGGAGCCATTCTTGTCGGCTCAAGCTTAACCCATTATTCTTTCAACCAAGTGGTTGGTGCCTATATTATAACCGGGATCCTTATTTTTCTTTTAGGATTATCTGGCCTTGTTACAAAATTGATGAAGGTTTTGCCTATGCCAGTTATGATGGGGATGGTGTCAGGCGTCTTACTCCCTTTCGGAACTGAAATGATCGGCTCGGTTGTAAAAAATCCTTTACTCAACGGAATCCCTTTACTTGTCTTTCTAGCTCTTTCTTTTTTCTTACGATTTTCAAAAAAGTTTCCGCCTATATTAGGGGCGATCATTGCAGCAATTCTTTGTCTTAAATTTTTGCCGAACGTTTCTGTACAGCCTATCCATATAACAATGGGCATTCCCCATTTTATCATTCCATCATTTAGTTTTTCCGTTGTAGGGGAACTTGTCATTCCATTACTCTTAACGGTTATTGCCATTCAAAATGCCCAAGGGATTGCTATGTTAGAGACCCATGGCTATCGTCCACCGATCAATGCCATGACCAATTGGAGCGGAATCGGTACCATTATAAATGCTTTTTTTGGGGGCCACCCAGCCTGTATTGCAGGTCCCATGACGGGCTTACTTGTTAATAAAGAATCAGGCAAACTTGAACATAGGTATGTCGCTGCTATTGTATTAGGAGTATTATCCTGTCTATTAGCTCTATTCTCTCCAATAGCTTCGCAAATTCCATATGTCATTCCTGCCTCATTAATTCAATTACTAGGTGGCGTCGCCATGATTAGTGTACTGGTTGACTCTTTGAAAATGAGTTTCTCTGGTCCATTCAAATCAGGCGCCCTCTTTTCCTTTATAATCACAATCTCTGGGATCTCTATTCTCCATATTGGAGCGCCATTCTGGGGTCTGGTTGGGGGTACCTTGGCCACCGTATTCTTGGATAAACAAGATTTTTATAAATCCGAATCAAGTGACCAAAACAATGAAACTAACTTGAGTGAAGCTCTTTACAAGGACAAAATTTCCTAACACCGTTTCTTTAGACCTCGGATACATCTCATGACAAAATAAATGCCACCTAGACATAGTGCAGTCTAGGTGGCATTTATTTCTTTGTATAGAGTAAAAACCTCATATACTTATGATACGATTCACCGCACCTATTCAAGCAGTGATTTTTTTAAAACTGTCAGCCTTTTAATTTTACACTTCTACTTTAAATCGACGCTGCTGATGAAGCAGCTGCTTGATCAGCCTTCACACAATCAATTGTAACAACGAGTGCAATAATAATGGTTTCCATCTCTTCATCTATTATTTGAACCTTGTAGCTATCGCCCCAAGTGAACCACTCCTTGCCCACTTCACCTACGATTTTACCATGCTGTACAACTTGAAAATCCATATCCAACCAATTACCATATACTTCAATGCCTGCCGCATCAATTGTATATCGTGCTTTTAAGAAGGAAATTCCTTCTTTATTGTTAATACCTCTCGACCATTCACCTCAACCAAAAACTTTGGTAAAATGCTGAACACCTTTTTCGTAATGAGTGCTACTTCATCTCTTGCTGTATTCATAATGGAGAAAGTCTTTGGAACTTGCATAAAACTTCCCTCCACGTAATATTTAAGTCTTTTACATTACTTACGTTTGAAATGGGCATTGGTTCCAATCTTATGCATTAAATTCCAAATAATAGTTTCACTTAAAAGCTCCTTCTTTTCGGTTCACCACTATTTATCCTTACTAATTTACCTTTTGTAAAGTCAGCAATTCTTCCTTCGCAATCTGGCCCAATTGTTGAATAACTCCTTATGTACTCTTCAACTAGCTGCCCCGATGGTTCCATAAGAAAAAGCTGCCCTAAAGACAGCTCTGATCTTCAGCTAACTAAGATAAGCGTTGTTTACTTCTTGAAAAAGGTTAAATGTTTTTTAATATTTAATAATGGTTCTTCCCAAATGGTGACCATTTTTAATCGCTTCAATCGTTTGAGGTAATTCTTCAAGTGAAATTTCACTTATTAGAGTAGTTTGAGAAATATTCCATTCATTCGCTATTTTCTCCCAAATATAACCACGATCTTTGATTGGTACATTTACAGAATCAATTCCCAAAAGGTTAATTCCTCTAAGTATAAACGGCAATACTGTTGATGTTAGTTTTATACCACCTGCATTCCCACACATACTCATACTTCCACCATAAGAAATTTGAGGAATTAATACAGAAGCAATTTCCCCACCAACAGTATCTAGGACAAAGTCAAACTTTTGCTTATTTAATGGTTTATTTTGCACTCCTAATTCATTTACAAAAATGACATCGGTAGCTCCTAAAGATATAGCTACCTCTATTTGGTGTTCTTTTCGAACTAAAGCAGAAATATTTTTGTAACCAATTTTAGATAAAATTTGTAAAGCAATACTACCTACTCCACCAGTTGAACCAGTGACTAGAATCCTAGGGTTTTTAATTATATCCATACCTTTCTCCTCTAAAGCTATGATAGAAAGGGCAGCCGTAAACCCTGCTGTTCCAAAAACCATAGCATCTTTTAAGGTTAAATTGACTGGCATAGGAACAATCCAATCTCCAGGGACTCTAGCATATTCTGCAAATCCTCCTGTATGGCTCATCCCCATAGCAAAACCTGTAACAACAACTTTCTGTCCCTCTGTGTAACGATTATCTGTTGTATGAACAATGGTTCCACTTAAATCAATTCCGGGGATCATTGGGTAATTCCGAATAATTCCTCCATTTTTTTGAACAGCTAACATATCCTTATAGTTTATTGAAGAATATGACACCTTAATTAAAACCTCGCCGTCCGAAAGACTGTCAAGATTAACATCTTCCAAACCATAAATTACTTGATCATGTTTTTCTTTTACAATAATTGCCTTGAATGTATTCATAGATATCTACCTCCTTTTTGATACAAAACATTTTTGCATCAAAAATGTTTCATTACAAAAACTAACATGATATTATAGGTAATGTCAATATGGAGGAGATACTATGGAATTAAAAGATTGCATGAACTTTTTACTAAGTGCTAGTCAGAATAAAGTTTTTAAATATTTCAGCAAGCTTTTAGAGGAATTTGGAGTAACACCAGCTCAATATGGTGTGTTAAATTGTTTGTGGAGAGAAGGACAATTATCCCCTAAACAAATTGGAGAAATGGTATATTTAGAAGCCCCTACTGTCTCGGGGATATTAGATAAAATGCAAAAAGCTGAATTAATAGAACGTTCGGTAGATCCAAAAAATCGTAGAAATGTTTTAGTGATGGCTACTCAAAAATCTAAAGAAATCAGAGATGAAGTTGAAGCTGCAACAATTAAGTTGAATAATAAGGTTCTTCAAAACTTGTCGGATAATGATAAAGTAGTACTAAAAAAAGCATTAAATACAATAATAAAGTCTGATTTTTAACGATATGTAGCCAATATAATAACACTTATTTTCTTAACCTACGGTTGGAACAGTACTTGGTTGGAGTGTAAATTTGCAGATTAGCTCTACCTAGTTTGTTAATATAAAAAAATTAAATTAGCCCCCCTCATAATGATTGATGGGGGGGGCCTGACTACGTTGTAAAATGTAAGACTTATAAATCCCATTGTTAAACTAACCTGCCCCTTTAGTTGCATAAAGAAAAAGCTGCCTTAAAGACAGCTCTGATCTTCAGATAACGCCCGTTAGCCATCCATGAATCGCAAAAATCGGCGATTCACCACAAAGAATGAAAAAGGTTAGGAAGTGTCAATACTGATACTGCCCTTAATCCAGTCAACCCTAATCCATAGACTAATTAATTAACGCTCTCCTCTTTTTTTTAAACGATTGAGCAGGGTCTTCTTAAGTATTGTCATTTTTCATTTTTAAAGAAACTTATTTTCATGGTAGTTTAAGTAAAAATCTTAACAATATTAATTAACAAAAATACATCCATTTTCCCTTTAAATTAGAAGCTTATGGTGTAAACGTGTTTAGTAATTAAAAGAACCGGGTAATAGTAGTTTTGGCATATAAAAAATAGGAGGATTAGGTTATGAAGGGGTCACTAGATACATATAAATTTCTGGAATTCATCCAAGAAAATAAAGAGGATTTTGAAGATTCATTATTAAACGAAGCATCTTATGTGAAAGAAAAAATCGAAGAAATTTTAACGATCGGTAATATTGACCTGATAAATAATGCCCATAGTCTTGTTCAATACATTATTGAGGGTAAAGAACAAGAACTTCAATCATTTGCTAAGCAAGAAGGTATAGCTTGGGCGACACACGCAATACCCTTATCTTTCAAATTAGAGTGGGTGCAAGCCATTCGAAGGACCTTGTGGAGGTTCCTACAAGAATATAACGAGGTAAAGAATAAGGTTATTACTGAAGAATTTTTTTCGGTAGAAAAACAAGTTAATAATCAGGTAGACAGATTTTTAAATGTTTTTTTTATTACATATTCTCAATACAAAGATTCGTTGATAATGGCTCAAAAAGAATTGGTTGAAAATCTTTCAGTGCCTATAATACCAATAACACCCACTATATGTATTTTGCCTCTTATTGGTGCGGTTGATCTTTACCGAACGAATATTCTCGAGGAAAAAGTTTTAATAGAGATTGGAAAATTACGTATTCAAACATTGATTATGGACTTATCTGGAATTATGGAAATCGAGGCCGAAGTAATTGATCATTTAATGAAGATTATAGACGGCACTTCATTAATGGGATGTACCACTGTGATTACCGGGTTAAGAGCTGAAGTGGTTAGTAGTATGATAAACGTAGGAATAAGATTAAATGAAAAAGCACAAACATTAGGAACTTTACAACAAGCATTGAATAAATACTTATTAAGTTAAACACGGAGAATTTTAGAGGAGAGTGCTTTGCCGACTCTTTTTTCTTATTCAATATATTCTGAACAACTGTCTAAATATTTGTTCCTGCCCGGCAGTTACGCCTTGGTATAAGCTATAGTTAGGGTATTTAGTTTTTAATTCAACACTAATCAAATCATTTTTTTCTTCAACTAAAATGCTGGTACATAAAGAATGTGCTGCCTTAAAAACAGCTCCTGTTTTCAGCTAACGCACCCGTTAGCCATCCATGAAGCGCAAAAATCATCGCTTCACCGCAGAGAATGAAAATTGGTCTCTAGGTCGATAATGTTTTAATGGCTGGCGAACAAGGTCGTTGAACTATGGTGCCTTTGAGCCCATCAGTTAGTCTGACTCCGACGACCACGGTGTACCACCGACTGTCGCGCCCTTTATGGGTAGCACTCATGGGAGATTAATCCTTTTTGATCGTCGCGCTAGCCTTTACTTAATTTGCAATGATTGGAGGTTTTTGTTTAACGATTTACCAAACTAATTAGATCACTCATAAGGCTCAGCCTTTTTTTAAAAAGCATTTTTACTGGGTCAATTTTGTTGTGGTTTTTTCTGGATATTGAGCTTTTTTAACTTTTATGGGAGCTCAATAAGAAAAACGATACCTCTTATTGAAGTATCGCACTCGTTAGTTTAATAAGTACATCATTAATCAATCAAATGGTTCTCTTCAATTTTCTTTTCTTATTTGAATCTGTAATTAATATTAAAACTAAGATTCTTAGGGCTTATTCCGCACAATTGCACCTCCCCTACTTACTCCCATTCCTCCCCCCCTAATTAACTTCAATCCAACAAAATGCGTTATGATACCTAAATTTACAGAATCAATGGAGAAATATATAATGGTAAGCTTGATTTGTGTTAAAACATCAGTGTGACAAATCCCGGACGCAATAAGGCGAACTAAAACCTCACTTAGTTTAGGATCATCATTGTAATTTCTGTGATTTGGAATGGTTCACCTTCCCCAATGTAACTGCAGACCTTTTCTGTTGAATCCTTACAAAACGATCTGCCCAGATTGTATTATAAGTTTCTAGAAGCTTTCTATCCTACTTAGTTATTTTATGCTTAATATGAATGTACAAAAAGAGAAAAGGGATATATAGATACACAAAGTAAAAAGCAATGTTTGAATACATTTCATTCAATCGCTCTATTTGACTCCTCTCTTTGAGCACATTAGCTATAATAAAGAATAGGACCAGTACAATGAACAGACTTATACGTTGTTTCACATTTATTACTTTCTTAATAGCACGACAACCTGCCCATATTTTCACACTGATATTGGGTAATACGAGAAGTAACCAAATCGAAACAACGATAAATTCGACTCTTTCTATTAGAGGGAATTTCGCAATTTTCATTTGAGCTAATGTTGGCCATATTGTATGGTTTAATTGTCCTTCACTAAAGAAAACAAATGTGATGAGTGCTACTATTAGATAAAGTAAGCTTGAGAACAAAAGTCCAAAATGGGCCCATTTTTGTGATTTGTCTGGATTTTTTATGAATGGGTAGAACATGAATAAGGTCTCAAAGCCAACATACTGAAACAACATAGCTTTAGAGGATGATACGATTTCCTTCACAGAGTGGTTAAAGACGGGTAATAAATTGTGAAAATTGGCAAATTCCAATGAAAAAAAATTAAGGGGAAACAGGATAATAAAGGGTATGATAGTTCCCCAGAAACACATTCCAGTAATCACGCGGAATCCACCGGATACAACGTAATAAATGAGGACTAGAAGAATGAGGCTTATTTGCCAGGTCTTCATTAAGGGAAACAGCCAAACTTGAACAACTTCAACATAAACACGGAAAACAATTAACGCTAATATAAGAAAGTAGAAAATCACAAAAATGTTGAACAGTCCGCCAATCCATTTTCCAAAGCAAAATTTGTGAACATGTATGACATCATTTTTAGCAATTCCAAGAATACGATAGACCATCCAAACTAGTATATGAATGCTTATACTTGATAAAATGATGGAAATCCATGCATCATAACCTGCGTCCTTCGTTATTTCTCGTTGAAAACTCATGATTCCTATGCCAATAATATTCGTGTAGATCAGAAAGAAAACGTAAAAGGAAGATACTAAATGTCGTTCGTCTAGTAATGATTTCACGTGGTTCCTCCTCTTATCATGCAGACTTACTCTTCAATACCTGTATTTAGGATGTCAATATTTGTGTGTACAGTGGTTTTTACTTCTGGGTATATCTCCATAAACCGTTGATAGTCCCAATTTCTTGAGGTGGCTCTAACCTTTTCTCCCAACCCAATGGGATCAACATTGTATCCTTGTGCCAGTGAAATTAAACGTTGGACCTCTTCCTTAAAGTGTGCATTTAAAATTCGTTCCAATTTTACAATATCTTTATCTTTTTTCAAATCAAACCAGGATGATGCTTTTTCAATCTCTGCATGGATGGTTAAATCGATGAATATACTCGGAATGTCTTCGCTTTTCTCAACCGTATATGTAGTTTTTGCATCCAGGTTTTTCAAGAGAATAAAACCTTCCTTTTTATTTTGCGTGATTTTGGTTTTATATTGTCCATTTTGAGACCCATCAATTAATGTTTTTAGAATTAAGGACTGTCTTAAATTAATATGATTTATGTACTTCCCGTTTTTTAATAAGGCTAACCCGTCAATTTTAATTTGATTTTCCTCTAGGATAAAGTAAGGTAAAATTTGATCCCTCCCTTCTTGATGAAAATTGTTCAAAAACATGTGCAGATTCATTTTTGGCAAATTACCACTTTCAATGTTTTGATTGATTTTTTCACTTAAATGGAATGAAAGATTCACATGTTTACTGGATTGAAGTATATCTTCGGCTGTGTTTTCAGCAATGCCCAACTGCATTCGACTCGCCGTATTTGGATTTCGGGCAAAATTAGTGATAACATCTTCGATTCCTTGTGTGGCATATTCCTTGCCGAACAATACAAAATCTAATTTTCCTGTCTCAATAGGATAAGCAGATTTTGCATTCAGTCTCGGGAGTATGTCTTCATATGAATCAGACACCGTTTTATAAATCTTCAATTTGATATTTCCCTTCTCCGCGAAAGTAGGATAAATAGCAATTCCTTTAACTTTGCCTTCTTCCCGATCATATCCTAGAGCTTCAATTATCTGAACTTCATCAATGATCCTCTCATGTATACCACACCCTGATAAAAAGAAAGTTAAGCTAAAAGTTAACAGAAAACATAATTTCATTTACTTCACCTTTATGACCCTTTCCTGATTATTCATCAAAATCACTTTTCTTTTTTTTGTGATTATCTGGGTGGTATCTCCAAATTGATTTAGGACGTAAATAATTTGGCCTTTTGGATGTTTTACTATAAGAGGAACGGATCAGGCTGTCCGTTAAATCCTCTGGCCTAAAAGGATAAAATGGAACGGTATAGGGTGTTCCTAAAGATTCTAACCGTGTAAGGTGAGTGATTAAAAAGGCAATCCCGATAACGATACCTAGTCCCCCCCAAATAGATGCGAAGAGAATTAAAGGAAAACGTAAAAAACGTATAGTGTTCGACATTTTATAAATGGGGGTAGTAAAGGAAGCTAAGGCAGATAAGGCGACTATAATGAGTAAGACATTACTTGTAAGGGCCGCCTCAACTGACGCTTGGCCGATAACAATACCGCCCACTATTCCCAATGTTTGTCCTACTTTTGTAGGTAACCGGACTCCCGCTTCACGTAATAGTTCAATCGTGAATTCCAGAAAAATCACCTCTAATACCGGTGGAAACGGGACATTATAACGAGAAACACTAAGTGAACCGAATAAATCGTTTGGAATCATCTCGTAATGGTAAGTGATAACGGCTATATAAATAGATGTTCCAAAAATGGAGAAAAGGACACTGCATATCCGTATTAAACGAAAAAAAGATCCAAGAATCCATGGGAGAAAGTAATCTTCAGGTGAAATAAAATAATCAATGATCGTAGAAGGACCTGTAATGACATATGGCGACCCACTACTTAAAACAGCTACTTGTCCGTTAATAAGAGATTGAACCGCCCTATCCACACGTTCAGTTGGAAGAAGCAAAGGAAACGGTGTAAGGGAATTATCTTCTATAAATTGATGCAGCTGAGAAGTATCAAAAATGACATCAAAATCAATATCTTGAAGCCGTTGGGTCATGGTATTAACATGCTGCTCACTCGTAATCCCATCAATATGAGCAATAATAACTCGAGTATTTGAAGTAGAACCAATGTTTACTTCCTTCGTAATTAGATCAGTTGTATTTATTTGTTGTCTTAATAAATGTATATTTACATCAATATTCTCTAGAAACCCAATTTGTGGACCCACCACACTAAACTCATTTTCAACGTTATTTTGTTCACGCAATCCAGCTTTATCATTAGATAAGAGAATTAAAGCAACCCTTTGATCATTTTCCTTCATTTGAAGTATCGCATACCCTTTAAGTAACTTTGATTCAGCTTCGTTCCCATTATCCGTTATTACAATATCTTCTATTGCGATGATTTTCTTTATGTCATCAATTTTCTCTAGCCTGTCTAGTTTAAAAGGAGTCTCTCGGAAAATCAGTAAAATTTTCAGTTGGAGTTGTTGTTGATCGACCAGTGTATTGTAGTAAGAAATGATTAAATGTCCCGATTCATCCGTAAGTGGAAATTGTTTAAAATCACTGGATTTTTTAGCCTTAGCAAACAGCTGGCCAATATCTTGTGAATTCTCAGTCACGGCCTGTTTGTCTTTATTATTTCTAATCTTTCGTTTTTTGAAGAACATCTAATCACCTCCCTATTACAAATGAATTTATATCCTTCTATATTATGTGAAGGCATCCCCATATTTATGTAAATCCGTTTTATAATAAGTGAAAACTTTATCCTCTCCAGTTTACATAATATAAATATAGCTTAGAGTAAGCAAAGGACCATGATCCTAAAGAAATAATCCCTGTAGGGGTAGGTTCGGACAGCAAAACACAAATTTACAAAGTTAAAACTTTTTCAAAATAAAAAGAGCCAAAAGGCTCTCTTAAATCATCGAATGGAGTTTAAATTTTAATGCTCCCCTGTATGATAAGTTAAATATTACAAGATATTGTTAATTTAAATCATGTTTAATCATTGATTTATAATAATTAATTAATATAACAATTTAAGGGCTACTAATCACTTAAAATACTTTATCTTTCATAAGTGTCTTCACTACATAAATTTGTTGAAATATAGAAAATAAACTTCATTAATGGTTTGTTTAAACGACTTCACCGGAAGGGGGCGCATACAGGCTTCAGATAAGGAGGAATGTTCGTTTATCTAATAGCAGCAGAAGCCATGAGCCGTTTGGAGGATGCAATACAGTAATTTTCAAGTGTATATTACTGTGTTTTTTCATTCTATCAATTAGTGTTTAACATTATTAGCGATTTTAATATGTTAAACACACATTATAAATAGAAAACGTGTATATTATGTATTAACATTTGATAAAAACAAGCCAGATTTACTATCAGTGTTTAGTTTACATAATACGGATTATCAGCAATTAAAAAAACTTGGATTTGAAGTCTTCCTAAAATAAAGTCAAATTCATATATAATTTGATTGGAATTGCTTCATGAATCTCAAGATAACAACTAAAATACAAGTTATGTTTCTATCGAATTATTTTCACTCCAGAACCTAATACGTTGAAAAGGAGCGAGCTGTTGCCAGCTCCTTATTCTATTTCTTCTTATGTCTACAAAACCGAAGTTTTATCACCCCAACGGCGAAAGTAGAATGTTCGATTAAATGCCGATGGAAATGTATTTCACTTCAAAAAACTCCTCAATACCATAATGGCCGCCTTCACGTCCTAGTCCGCTTTCTTTAAATCCACCAAATGGTGCCTGTGCAACAGACGGAGTGCCGTCATTTACACCAACGATCCCGTATTCCAAGTCCTCACTTACACGAAACGCACGTCCAAGGTTTTCAGTAAATACATACGCTGCTAATCCGTAAGGAGAATTGTTCGCACGCTCAATCGCTTCTTCTTCCGTTTTAAAGGTCGTAATCGGCGCGACTGGTCCGAACGTTTCTTCTTTCATACAAACCATTTCATCTGTTACACCGCTTAAGACTGTTGGTTTAAAGTAATAGCCGTTCGTTTCTCGAAGCGCATTCCCACCGGCCAATATTTTTGCGCCTTTATCGACTGCATCAGAGATATGGCTTTGTACTTTTTCTACTGCTTTGTCGTTAATGAGCGGACCGATGTCAGTCCCTTCTTCTAAACCGCTGCCTACTTTTAATTCCGAAACAGCTTTCACGAACTCTTGTGTAAATGTTTCGGCGATCCCTTCTTGCACATAAATGCGATTTGTACAAATACATGTTTGACCGGCATTACGGAATTTTGATTCAATAACACCTTCCACCGCTTTTTCGACATCGGCATCGTCCATCACAATGAACGGGGCGTGACCGCCCAATTCAAGCGAGACCTTTTTCACGGTGTCCGCTGCGCGTCTCATTAAATATTTGCCGACTTCCGTTGAACCCGTAAACGTAATTTTCTTTACACGGGTATCGTCTAGCCAAACGTTTCCGATTTCTTTCGGGTCTCCTGTAACGACATTGACAACCCCTTTTGGGATGCCTGCTTCTTGCGCGAATTTTGCTAAAAGCAACGCAGTTAACGGAGTAGACTCAGCTGGCTTAACAACGACCGTACAACCTGCTGCTAATGCCGGGGCTACTTTTCTTGTAATCATCGCCGCCGGGAAGTTCCAAGGCGTAATCGCTGCGACAACACCAACCGGATGCTTTTGAACGAGAAGGCGTTTATCAGAATGCGCAGCCGGAATCGTTTCTCCATATACACGCTTTCCTTCCTCTGCATACCATGTTAAAAAACTGTTGGCATACTGCACTTCACCAAGCGCTTCTTTTAATGGTTTTCCTTGCTCCATGGTCATCGTTTTCGCAATTTCCTCTTTGTTTTGATCGATGAGAGTATACCACCTTTTTAAGTATTCACTACGTTCATAGGCCGTCGTTTTCGACCACGTACGAAACGCCTTATGTGCCGCATCTACTGCCGTTTTTGCTTCCTCTCTCCCGCCGTTTGGCACGGTCGCAATGATTTTTTTTGTGGCAGGATTATCTACTTCTAATACGTTTTGAGTATTAACCCATTCGCCGTTTATGTACATACTGTAATGTTGCATTGAGCTTCCTCTCCTTTTTCGTTTCAAATAAATGCTCGCAATCTTCTCCTTGAAAGAAGGTTCTTCTGTAAATCAGGACACATAATAAAATTCCAACCGTAAATGCCCATATTGCGCCTTTTACAGCAAGGACAGAAAAAATAACAGGAGAGACTTTTCGTCTCTCCTGTATGATGTCATGATTCGTTTGAAACAGACTTTGTGATGGCCTCTTTATTTTTATTTTTTATACTAAAGTATTTTCTTTGGTTAAGATATCTTGAAGAACTTCTTCCAAGTATTTAACAAATACTTCGTGGTTTTCACTCATTGGGAAATGACCAATACCTTTCATTTCTACAAACTTGGCTCCTGGTATTTGTTCAGACGTACGTTTAGAGTCTTCAGGTGTTGAAAGATAGTCATATTCTCCTGTCAGCATATATACTGGACATTTATTCGTGTCAATTTGATGGAGCTTTCCACGTAAATCATGATCTACACTATAAAAATATAGGTCTCCTTTAAATACACCTGGAGCCCCTTGGCTATAGTACCACGATGTTAAACGACGATCTTTTTCTGGGCTTTGTGGAGCCATGAGTCCCCAGACTCCTGATCCACAAACTTCTCCACCGTGAGTATGGGGATGATTCCACCATTCCTGATAAAATCCAGGTGTATGGTCGGATCCCTCAACAGGTATGGTGGCTCGGAAGTACTCAGGATACTCAAGTGCCAACTGAAGCGCAGCATGTCCGCCAAAAGAGCTTCCCATAAAAATGGGATTTTCTAACTCCAAAGCCTCACAGAAATTAAGAACAAATTGAAGATAAAAATCTGTTGTAAGCTTGTATTCTTCTTTCCACCATTCCACACCATGAGGGGGATCTGATTTACCGTGTCTTGGTAAATCATAAGCTATCACTCTAAAATTCTGTGTAATGTTTGAATCTTCAAGTAAGTCTCGCCATTGTCTGCTGTCAGCCCCAGCTGTATGCTGACAAACTAATGGGATACCTTGTCCATTTTCCTCAAAATAAACCTTGTGCTCAATGCCATCTACTTCAACATAAACATATTGACCTTTAACAGAAGAAAATTTACCCATCATATTACACTCCTTTAACTAACTTGTTTTTTACTTCTCGAGTAACATCCAGGAAACGGATCATGTACCTCAAATTGGCATACAGTTCCTTAAGATTTCCTTCCAATTGCAAATTCCCTTGAAAGACTGCTGCGAATAATTCATGGAACATTGGAGGTGGTATTGGCTGAGTGAATTTTTCCCAAGCTTCTAAACTACCTCTAATCGCAAAACTCCATCCGTCTAACGCTCCCTTTTCAAAGAAGTTAGTCAGTTTACCTTGCTTAATTTGGACTATGTATTCCTTTGCACCGATTTGCAAGAGTAAGTCTGTAACACAATATTTACCTATTACATTTAACTCTTGATCTGTGTTTACGGCTTCTTGGAAATTTTCCATCCATTCTTTTGATCCTACTTGCATATTTTATTAGCCTCCCTTTACTTGTTTTATTGGGACATGGTCCTCAACTTGATATATTGCAAGAACCGTGCCAATTAATTAGACGTTTAAAATAAAGTGAAAATGGAGTCTGCAATGGGGCTTTTACTTTATGAGCTTGATGATTCCCATTTTAAAAATGTACATTTGACCGGTCTGTGTTCGGACAGACGAACAGTTATATATACTTTATTCGACGTTATATTTTTGAATTTTCCGATAAAGAGCACTGCGGGAGATACCCATTTCCCTCGCAGCTTGGGCACGATTACCGTTGGCTTTATTGAGAATGATAGAGAGATATTCACGTTCACTTATTTTATCTATTGATTGATCCAATCCTAAAAACTCATGTGCATGAAATGAATCGAAGTGATCTTCATCATGTAGATAAACAATTCGCTCAATTACGTTCCTCATCTCTCTTAAATTCCCTGGCCATGTATGTTGTTCGAATATATTCATTACTTCTGGAGTGAAAGAGATTGTTTTTCGTTGTGCTTTTTCACAAGCTTCACCTAACATTGTATTCAAGATGCTTTCCACGTCTTCAATTCGTTCTCTTAAAGAAGGGATTTTTATATTAAAAACGTTTAACCGATAATAGAGATCCTCTCGAAATTCTCCTTTTTCAATTAGTTCTTTAATATTTTTATTTGTCGCAGCTAAAAAACGTACATCAACTGGAATCGGTGTAGTACCTCCTACTCTTACCACTTGTTTTTCTTCTAAAGTTCTAAGAAGAGTAGCCTGTAAATCAAGTGGTAAATCTGCTATTTCGTCTAAGAATATGGTTCCTTTGTCCGACGCTTCAATTTTCCCTTGACTCCCTTTATGTTTTGCACCTGTAAAGGCTCCGCCTTCATAACCAAACAACTCTGTAGTAATTAGTTCTCGAGGCAAGGCTGCACAATTAATCGCAGTGTAAGGTTGGTCCCTTCTTTCGCTTTGCTTGTGAATAAAGCGAGCCATAAAGTCTTTCCCGACTCCACTTTCCCCCTGTATAAGAATACTTGCATCACTTCTTGAAACCTTTATAGCTGTTTGTATGGTCTTCTGGAAAGCTGTATTTTTAGTGTAAAAGGCAAAGTAATCTTGATTGATTTTACCTTTTGGTAGGGTTTCCTTAGTTTGGGAATGTATAAATAGGACGTTGGCTAATGGTTTACCTCGCTTCACTATTTCTTCTGAATTGATGAAAAACTTCTTCTCATTCACTTCAATTTCGGTTGAAACTGAACCTTTTTCAACGCCACTCAAAATCATTTTTTTACTTGATTCCGAATGACCGTTGTTTTCTTCCCACAACTTTAAAAAGTCATGAGCAGGCTTGTTTTTGTATAACTCTATACCTTGTTTATCAAACGATATAATACCTGTGTTGGAGTTGAACTTATGAACGTATTCAGTTAATACGTGTGATAAAACTTGCTCTTTGATTTCTGCTTTATGAAATCGGTATCTTTCACTAATAGCATGAGCACCAGCAAATGCCAGTGTATATAACTCTCTCAAATCATTATTAGGACCCATACGGCAAACGTCAAAGGCCCCTATGTATTCTCCATCAACAAAAATAGGACACGCAGAACAATCCCAAACGCGAAGGGCTAAACAGTAATGCTCATTCCCTGAAGTAGCCATGGCAGTGCGTGTTCTAAGCGCAATTGATAGCCCTGTTGAACCAACGTTTTCTTCCATCCATCGTGCACCTACAGACATTCCACACTGGTCGGCTATTTTTTGAGATTTCTGATCAGCCATCATTTCCACTAAGTATCCTTCTGCATCTGCAAGTAAAAGAAGGTATCCTCCTCCTTTTAAGCGCTTACAAAAATCCTTCATAACTGGCAACGCAGCATTAATCAGGTCGAGGTTTTTCTGTCGTCTTCCTACAAGATCACTTTGTGGAATATGAGAAAAAACATTTTCCCTCTCATGAGAAACACCCATCTGTTTACACCTATTCCACGAATCCAAAACTTCTTTTCGTACGTTGATGTCGGTGTTCCCATCAAGAACAAACTGCCTCCATTGCTCGTCAGCCATAATAAATGTTCCCCTCCTCAAAACTGAATTTCGTTGATATCCATTCATACATGAATATCCCTGGTGTTTATCAAACTTATTCATCATTATCTTCTTTACATCATTGATAGTACTTTCATTAAACATTTTAACATATCTGAATTTGTCGATATATTTGAGGGGTTAAGCTGAATTTTTCAACACAATGGCGAGAAATTCAGTCTAATTTTCTTATATGTCTTGCCGAATAAACTCGGCGAGTTGAAGGATGTTTTCTTCGTTTCTTTTATAATATGTCCACTTTCCAATACGGGTGGAACTTACAAGTCCAGCTTTCTGTAAAATGGAAAGATATTGAGAGACCGTTGATTGTGTAATATTTAATTTTTGGTGAAACTGGCTTACACATACCCCTATATCTCGAAAATCACCCACTTCCTGAAGGGAAAAATGTTTTTCCGGTTCTCTTAGCCATTCTAGCATTTTAAGCCTTGTTTCATTTGATAATGCTTTGAAAATTTCAATAGGTTTCATGATTCTTATTATATCTATTATTTACGATATGTAAAATCATTTATTATCTTGTAGGTTCTCGTTTAAAAACATTCATTAGAAACATAAGACTATGCATTTCTTTTAAATATAGAGATAAAGGAGAGAACATATTAGTTATGTATAATATGTTCTCTCCTTTTTATTAAATTAAAGCTCCCTATTGCGGAACAAGAAAAACATATTTCTTATTCTGCCTATTTAACATAACGTCACATTACAGGAGGTAGAGACTAAACACTCGTTACATTATTCAGGTGTGAAACATCACCCTCCGATAATAAGTGATGCATCCCATCTTTTATTTCTAAGATTGTAAGGCTTGTGTCATGTATAAATGGTGGTGCCCATAAATCTTTAATCGATTTTCCTTTCACATACATGAGTAAAGATTTTAGAATAACAGAATGAGTGACAACTAAAATATTTCCGGACTTATGTTTTGAGATAATGTTTTTAAATCTTCAACCTTCATCTTTTCACCACCAAATAAACCAGATAATCTGACTGCATATGCAAGTGTTTCGATAGAATGGATAATAAATATAAATAGAGATATAAGAATTAATTTTTCTGTAAAGAGTTCCAAAACAAATTACCTACTTTAATATATTTCTTCCCATATTACCACATATATTTCCAATTTGTGTTATGGAACTATCCTGCCCCTTTAGTGCCATAAGAAAAAGGCAGCCTCAGCAACCTGCCTTATTATAGAGTTGACACAATCTGTGCAACAGCTTATAAGGTGAAAATAAAAAGGACCTTATCGAGGTCCCGAAGATTGATTTAAGAATTCTTTAATTTTATCAATAGATATACCAGATTCTTTAGCTAAAAGAATTAAATTTATCCACTCAATATCTAAATCAATATTTGATTCAACCTCATTAATTAAATTGATAATATTATACCTTGAGAATGATATATCTAATTATACATTTTTCCAACGAGGTTTTAATGGAAATTTTCTGAAAATTACCTACACGTTTCTACAAAAATCATCGTCTTACTAAGAAACTACCCTTCTTCAACTATCCAGCCCCTTTAGTTGCATAACAAAAAGATTGCTTCAGCAACCTCCCTTATTGATGTAAAGCACACGTTAGCTTAACAAACAATTTAATGATGTGAATTATTTACCTTGTTCCTTTTTCCAAGCGAAAACCCAGCAGCTAATAAAGATACTGTCGCTAAACCAACTCCAATAATAATAGAATAGTCGAAATAATTTTTAAGTGCCATACCACTAGAAATAGCTACAATAAACAAAAGTAAAAAGAAAACCGTATAATTCTTACTCATAATTCCTCACCACCCTTTAACTATATTACTAAAAAAAGTAAATAAATTGTTGAACTAACCTGCCCCATTAGCACAATAAGAAAAAGCAGTCTCATGACGGCTCTGACTCCAGAGAACGAACCTGTAATGAAGATGGATAACAATATATCACGGAATATAGTTGATATCCTATTCAAGCACTTACGAAGCTATCCTTTAACACAATCACGTACTGCCTGCTGTAAAGTTCCAAATATCTGTATTAGGGATAAATCGGCTCCGAGCTGAACAACACTTTGGGCAATTTCGGGTCTTATTCCCGTTACAATAGAACGAACACCAAGCAAACCAAGTACGGCACTAGTTTCAAACAGACATTGGATTACCATTGCATCAAGTTCATAGATGCCTGAAAAATCGCTAATCAAAGTATGGACACTCTGTTCCTGTATTTTTAAAGGCACATGTTCTAAAATATAATTCGCTCTTTCAGAATTGATAGAACCTACTAGGGGTAACACAGCGACCCCTTCCAATATAGGGACGACTGGAGCTGATAGTGTGTTAATTTCTTTGGACACTTTTTCGAGTGATCTTTCGATTTCTTTACGCTTTGTTATATCTCTGACGACAGATTGAATCGCTTTTTTATCCTCATACAAAACAGGAGTACAGTTTGTTTCTACATCAACTAGTGAACCATCAAACCGTCTTAATTGTTTTTCGATAGTTCCAGTTGGTTTATTTTCATCAAGGATCGATTTTGTGTGCCTTACTGTCAGCTCTCTATACTCCTCGGGTACGATATCGAATACAGATTTACCTATAACTTCCTCACTGGAAGCTGCCCGTAAAAAGTCTACTCCTGAAGGGTTTATATACTTAAATTTCCCATCTTGTTGAATAATAATTGCCTCCGTGGTCGATTCCACGATTTGACGATACAATTTTTCATCCGTATTATTTCCCATGAAAATCCACTACTCCTTACCAAAAGCTATAAGTTTTCAACTAAAAACATTATACAATAAGTGAATAATTATTGTATTTTACGCCCCATATCTGTGCTTATTAGTTTAAAAACCCTTCTTCAACTCCCTCAGTTTAATGCGAATATCTCTCGAAGGAAAGAAAAGAATTAGCCATTTCCTGATAACATAACTAAGTCATACAAGTAATTTACAACCTTCCCCATTCTCCAAACTATTATTGCTGAACTAATTGCAATTACAGCTAAACTCACAACTTTTATTAACTCTAATTTGCCTTTATCCACCTCCTCAACCTGTACTATTTATGAGTATATATTCTTCAATGATAATAAATAATCCTTGTGCAACTAACCTGCCCCGTTAGTGCCATAAGAAAAAGGCTGCCGCAGCAACCCGATTTATTGAACTAAACCAGCTAATAGGATGTCAATATCTTTCTCTAAAATTTTCATTTCCCTTATGATATACTATTTTTGTTCATGACAAATAACCCTCCAAAACCCTTTTGGAAGGATTTTTCTCTGTTTCACAAAACCGTTAATCAGGCTAAATCTAGGAATGCTTCTTTTCTCTTTAATAAAGCGTAAATCCAATGAAGAAGTTTATTCATACAGGCAACGATCGCCACTTTGGCTGGCTTTCCTTCTGATTTTTTCTTATCAATGAAAGCTTTAAGCTTTTTGTTTCTTGAACTCCTTATGCCGCATAGCACGGCAAGATACAGGGAATGACGTAGTCTGCTCGAACCTCTTTTAGTAATACGATTAATGGTTGCCGTATACTTACCCGATGAGTGAACACTTGGATCTATTCCAGCGAAGGCAACCAGTCTTTTCGGATGATTAAACCGATCGATTTCACCAATTTCAGAAATAATTGTGGCTGCGATTTTTTCTCCGATACCTGGAATCGATTGGATGATCTTATATTCCTCAATTTCATTTGCCAGGGCCACTATACGATCTTCCAAATCAGAGAGGTGTCCCTGGTAATGAAAAAGCAACTCAATATACATACGAAGATTGATTACGTGACTTTGATACACATTTTTTTGGTATGGATTTCGAGATGCGGAGTCCATTATTTTTTTGGCTTTTTTCCATGCCCATTGACCCGATCGGCTAGGACAGAACTCTATAACACTCTCTGCTAGTTTACTTTCCCCGGCTGTTAACACCACCTCTGAAGTGGGATATTCCTTTAATATCAATAAAGAAACCCTTGAATATAGATCCCCAAAAACCTTCCGGTATTCAGGAAACACTTGATCTAAAATGGTGTGAAACTGAAGTTTAGCTTCCACATACATATTCGTTACGATTTCCTGTTGTCTGGACAAATTCCGAAGGTCTAATAGCTGAATTCCTCTAATTTTATGAGGTTCAAAATCCTCTTTGTAATACAGCACACACAACTGGTACGCATCGATAGCGTCTGTTTTTACCTTCCGTAAACTGGTCTTCTTTGCCTGATAAGAAATAATCGGATTTAGTAAGATATATAGAATCCCTTGTTCCTCCAAGTATTGAATAACAGGAGTATGGTAATGCCCTGTAGATTCTAAAATGACCATAGGCATCTGCCCTGTCACCTCTTCAATCTCTTTTAAAAAGTCTAAAAAATGATCTAATTCCTCTTTGATGTGCTTCATTGAAAAGCTCTTCCCATACGGTTTAGATTGATCTAAAAATGCCTGAACTTGACTCTCTCCTTTTGCCACATCCAGACCAACAACTGGATTCATTGTTTTTCCCTCCTCTACATACTTACCAGTACCCCTAGTCCTCCATGTAGTGTCATAGCTTCGCTTGTTATACGAGATCTACGTCCCAACCAGCCTCAAACATGTTTCTACAAATAGGGGGCGGACTGTTTAGTTCACGGGATCAAGTCCCACGCACCCGTACGTCCTACCCTGGCTACTGATATAATAGATTCTATTAAAAAAAGGTCAACCAGTAAAAACTGGCTAACCTTATAATACGAACGCACCCGTTAGTTTAAGTACATTTCTTCACAAACTTATATTAGTTCGCAACTAAGATTTAAGAACATAATTAATAAATTCTGTTTTTGCTTTAGTGTACGCTTCACGATCATTGCTATATTTTTTTTAAGAATAGCGTATTCATCAATAAACTGCTGATTAGTCCGTAATAAATCACGAAAAAGTAGCTGATTATCCCACCGTTCTTCTCCCTCAAGTAAAATATGTAAATGTACTACTCGTTTGTCGTTAATTACTTTCACAAAAAATCTTTGCCAAGGTCGATTTTCTATGTTAGGTGGTACATAATTCCAGTCGTGATTAGCTAAAAATGAAGATATTTCTTTTATTTTTTGAAATGAATCAATTTTAGCCATTAAATCAATGATTGGTTTAGCTGGTAAATTTGGAATAGATGTACTTCCATAATGTTGAATTTCCGTTATGCCGAAAGTTGAAAGAAGATTAAGAAGAAGTGCTTTTTCCTGATTACCTTTTTCTACCCACTTGGGATTTGGTTCGACAATGTCTATTGTCTCATTAGCCCAAACGGGCCATGTGCTTTCATCATGAATATCTTTCATTTTACTCTCCCTCATGATTTTAATTTTTTCAGTTTCAGAAAAATCTTTGTACCTGCATTCTTTTACAAACCTGCCTCGATAAAAGAAAAAGCTGCCTTTTAAAGACAGCTCCGATCCTAAGCTAAAGCACCCGTTCGTTCATTAAGAAAAGCGATTCTTATTAAAGAATCGCGCCCTTTAACAGAAGACTCGATTTCAAGATATCATAAAAGACAATAATAATGCTCTTTCACTATTGTCTTTCGTTTGTTTAAGTACATTCCTTCACAATCTCTTCTAATTTAAAAAGGTTACACCGAAATGGCAAAACTTTAAAAATTTAAAAATCTTTTATCTACATCCATCCATTATCTTTACATTTTTTCTACATATTTTTGCTTTGTTGAAGAAGTTTAGATTCCCCTGTCTGTTCCCATTCTTCCACTGTCTCATATGCTTTTTCTGGAGAATATCCTTTTCCAACTAGAACCCCCATTAGAATAAATTCTTGAAGAATATGAGTAGCATTTATTCCTCTTTTAACATCCTCCAATCCTTCATTTACCAAAAATTCCGTATACCGTACCCATTCATCTGGAGTCTTACCAGAAATAACGGTATTTCCATTGCTATGACCGTTGCCTTGTTCCGCAGCCATCGCATCTGCTTTCATAGGATGAACAGTACCAAATGGGTGGTTAGGCGGAGCATATATGGTGTATAGTTTTAACGGAATATTACCAGTATTGGTTAGATTATGCCATGTTCCAGCAGGTATCATGATTGCCGAATCATCATATACATTTCTTACAAAGTTTAAATTATCTTTACTCTTGCCCATTTGAACAATCCCCTTGCCCTGTTCAATACGTAAGAATTGATCAACGTTAGGATGTATTTCCAAACCGATATCTTCGCCAATATTGAGGCACATCAAAGTAACTTGTAAATGTGTTCCTGTCCATAAAGCAGTACGATACGCATTGTTTTGTTTCGTCGCTTCATTAATATTAATGACAAATGGGTTAGCTCCAAAATCTTTTAACATTCCTCTACTATTTCCATTAGAAACACGATAGGAATCAAATGTATTTGCGTGAGTTGTCCCATTAGGATAAGTCCAGTAATTCGGGTTTCCACCATAATTATATGACGAGCTTTCATAATAAGGGTTTTGATGTAGATACCCATAAGGAGTATAATGCACTTTCCTCAATCCCTTCACAGATTTATGTATTATCATATGCTCCTATTTAGAAACGTCCTTTTAAAAATTTTAATAAGTTTTATTTTTATCCTAAAAATAAAAAGCCGAATACAAAATTCGGCTTTCAAAAAAATTAATTTTGTTGTTCAGACATTAATTGGGTTCTTAATTGCTGTACTACCTCTTCTGAAGCTGAAGCAGCTGGTTTATAGTGTCCCTTTTGAATGGCAAAACTATATAATGTTCGTTGACGGGACTCATCCTGATTTCTCATTTGAATCAATGTCTGTCTTAGTTCTGAATTATTCGTTTGGGCAATGATATGGGCATATCCTGTTAAGCTTGCATTTAAGCCAGCCAGATAATCATTGACCATTTCTTTATCTTGAAACATTTTAATCCTCCTTAATTTAAATATGACATTAAATCTTGTTGGGCTTGTTTTGCTGCTTGTGCATCTCTTTCAAAAATAGCTTTTAACTCTGGATCAGTACAACTTTGAGCATAAACTTCCAATTTTTTCGCTACGTTTCCATGTCCACCGATTAAACTTCGTAAGTGTTCAACTTCTAGTTCAGTTAAATTATGGTTCATTATTTATCCTCCTTTACTTTAATAAATTCTCCCTTTTTTAAAATTACATACATTACTTGACTCTTTCGTACAATAATTTCAACATAATGCATTAATTTTACTAAATCAACGTCTCGTTACTTTATTTCTTAGTCCATATATATCGAAAAAAAATAAGATGAGAACAAGTATAAGCAGAGATGAATTACAACACACTCACATTCAAATACGTCAGATTACCTTTTAATATATTATTTTGAAGTTCTATTCTCATTAACCTGCTTCTTTAGTTTAAGTACTTCTTCACAATATCCATTAGCGTTACTAAACAATCTGGCCCAATTGTTGAACAAAATTCAAACGCACCCTTGAACTCCCTCAGTTTAATACGATTTTCTCACAAATACTCGCTTATTCGCAGGATTTCATCACCATTGAATTTATGTTCACGGTTAAATGGAGTGATTTCAGGACATGAAAATTTCGTGAAGGCATAGTGAAATAAAGGAGTTGTACAACACTCCACATTTTACCATATAATGTACATTCTCCACGCCGCCCCTGGAGGCTTTCCCTCCCATGTCTCAACGGGTCAATTGCCCTATCATTCCTTCGTCATGCCTATCCAAGGGGTGGAGGCCAGTTATGCTATCCTGATGGGTCGGTGCCCTTTTGTTCAAGAAATCTGGTACTCCGTACATATTTGAAATCCTACGAATAAGCCAACATTCGTAAAAAGAAAAAGTCTATGAAAATTAGTTTTTGAAGGTTCCCTTCGAGAACCCTAAAACTACGCAACCAGTTCAGTTATAGGTTGAACTTTATCTGCACAATAAGACTCGTTTCTGCGTGCTATTCCAACAAATATCCTGGCTAGTTTACCTACCAATTTCATAATCGATTTCATTTTCTTCATTTTTTTCACCTTAACATTATGGGTATGAATGGCTCGAAATTCCGTGTTATTCATCACAAGGCTCATGGTGGCTAAGTAAAGGAAACGCCTTAGCCTGGATCGCCCTCGCTTAGAAATGACCATTTGGCCTTTCCACTTTCCAGAGCTTGCTTCAGCCAGATGCAACCCAGCGTGCCGAAGTAAAGAATTACCGTGTGAAAAACCACTTAGATCTCCTGCTTCACCTAATATTCCGGCTAAAGAAATTTCACTAATTCCCTTAATGGCAAGAAGCTTCTTGGCAAAAGGTATTTGTTTTAATACATCCTTAACCTCTTGTTCCACTCTTTCGAGTTGTAAGACTGCGAGGTCATACTCCTCTAATAATTGTTCCAAATGAAATTTATACGTTTCAAGTGCTTGTCTTGTGCCGACAGATTTCCTAGCTAACTGAAGAAGTAATTGAGCTTTCTTTAATCCAGGCTGCCTCTTCATTATTGATTTCCATCCTGAAACAACATCATGAGATTTCAGGGAACGCAGTTCCATTGGAGATGGAAATAAACGAAGTGTGGCGATAGCCCCTTTACCAGTAATGTCATTAAATACTTGCCTGAGTTCGGGAAAGACAATATCCACCCAACGGTTTAATTGATTAATAGTGCTAACGAGTCGTTTAACTACCACATCACGGTTAGACATAAGGACCCTAAGTATTTCAAATGATTCTGAAGTGTTCCTGACAAAGGCGTAGTAACCGTTCTTCACCATATCAGCGATGACCAGGGCATCTTTCTTATCACTTTTGGACTGAGTATTATCACGGTTTTCTTTATTCCTTTTTACTAAGTGAGGGTTTACTGTTACTACCTCAATTCCTTGTTTAAAAAGCCATTTTGAAAGATTAATCCAGTAATGGCCTGTAGGTTCCATTCCCACAATGGCTGCATCCAGTTTATTTAATCTTTGAAGCTTATCCATCCATTTTAATAAACTAGCAAATCCATCTTCATTATTTTCAAATGCAAGTGGATCTCCGACTACAATTCCACGGAAATTCACTGCTCTAGCCACATGTAATTGTTGGGCAATATCCACTCCAACAACAAGGTGATTATCGGAAATTCTTTCTATTAGTTGATTTTGTTTATCTTGCATTTTAAACTTCATATTAGGGTTCCTCCTAAGGTTTTGAGTTAGAGTGGTTTCTTACTCATATCTTACTGAGGAGCCCTATTTTTTTCAAAGCTGAAAAATAACGAACTACAGGAATGCTATCCTGCCCCGTTAGTTCATTAAGAAATTCAACAACACCTTTAACAGAGCTTCAACAAAAAAAAGAGCCCCTACTCAAATCGAGTAAGGGCTTTTCAATGTAACGCATTCAAAAACAAGGTGAAAACTTATGGTATACATATTATTCTTTTGCATTCATCCTACACAACAAAAAAAAACATCTGAAGAAGAATATACAGAATGATAATTTACTAAATTAACATCCCTCTTTTTGTTAATTCATTTGTTAATTTGTCAATTTGCTGTTGCATTTTTTCAAGCTTCTCATCTAATTCTTTTTGATCTTGTTTTTCTTTTTCTGTATCAATGATTGCCTCATCAATAGCAGTTAAAACTGCTATGGCTGTAATACCGTCCGCAATAGTGGTAAGAATAGCACCTGTTAGCCCAAGTCTGAGACTAGGACTTATTGGCGATTGTTCATTTTGTTCTGACTTTGAATAGGTGTTATTCATACAATTGCTCCCCTCATTCAACAATGTTAGAAAAGTTCAATTTAAAACTTATGTTCAAGGGTTTGTGATAATACATATTCTTGCAATATTGCTTACCTTGAATAGGTATGGTTATTTTTAATAAAAAGTCCTGACCAAAAATCCCTCACAATCGCCAGTAACACGAACATACAATTACTCCTTATAAGTTTTAGGGGGTTACTTACATTTAAGTTATGCTCAACATAGGTAAATGACACAGGTTTTGTTAGAGTAGCTTGGCAGTACTCTAACGTATGCCTTATGCAACTATCCTGCCCCTTTAGTTCAACAAGAAAAAAGCCGCCGTTCATGCAGTCAGTTTAAAATATCAAAATGAATTAGGTGAGAACAAAACTAAACATAGCAACTATACTATAATTGGTCTGATGTAATAAGCGGAAGGACGAAGTTCAATGTCTGTCATGAGGAATTCATGGCTTTTCATTAAATTTTGCATTATAGATTCAGTTATTGTTGCTGTATCATATGCGCAAACTGATACTAACCCCATTTCATTTACGCTTTTATTTGCTACTTCTTCAAATTGATTTATTTTTTGTTCTATTTCTAGCTGATGCCCCCACTCTACATGAGCCCATGTTCGAATCGTTAAATTTTCATCAAGGAACGGTTTTAAAATTTCTTCAAAATCCGCTACAATCGTTGGCGTATGAAAATCCCCGTGTTTACAGTAGAAAGCAAAGTTGTCTGTATAGTGTACGTTAGACAATTCTTCAGCGGTAAGCACTAATCTAACTTTATTAAATATCCTTACAGAAATGCTTTCATTTTCGATTAATATTATATGGTCTCCTTGTTTAATACCGGAGACTATAAAAGAGACAGCATTCTCTATATAATAGTCAATTTGTTCAAAGTGATAAAATATATGTTCTCCATTGGATAATTTCAAATTATATTCCACATTATGGTCTCCTTTTTAACTGTATTGTAACACTACAAAACATACTTCAAGACAATTGAATATCGGAATAAAAAATATATTTTCACAAACAGTCATTTACCTAAAATATGTTTACATAACAGCACTTATCTGAAATTTTCATACTTTTCAGGATGTATTCCCTTAAATTCAAGGATTCGGCTGTGATTTCTTTGGGTAAAGATTCTAAAAGCTGATAATAAAGCATTCCACCATAATTTAGTCCTGGATAAAGAATGTTTAATGCTTCAACACCACGTTCGTTGAGAAGATTTAAACGTTCCTTGGTTGCTCTAAAGATGCTTTTAGATTTCCCAACAAGTAAGCCATAGTGCTGCCTCCCCATAGATGCTCTATGTTAGTGGTCAATTATTTATATTCAATTGTTACTACCCGATTTATATATGCGCTTAAACCATTATTCTTTTTTGCCGAACCTTGTTGAACTAACCTGCCCCGATAGTTCCATAAGAAAAAGAGTTGCCAAAGCAACTCTCTTATTGAAGTAAAGCACCCGTTAGCTTAATAAGGTGTTTTATATTTTTTATGCAAAGAATAGGTCTGTTATATGAGTCTTACAAGCTAGCAAACCCTTGCTACATCAAGGGTGTATAAAATCCTGAATAAACGATAAAAAACGACTAAGAACCAAACCCCTGATACACATGGGTTTGGCTTTTTTAGCTACTTCCAATAATGTGATGTTATGTCAACCTCACATGTATAGGATATTCATTTAGATAGGGCCAGTTGGGTAAATCGCCAATCCGAACGGACCATTTAAAACGCCTGTACCAAAATTTCTTACACGTATAGGATCGTTAGGATAATTGTTAATATCATAAACTTCTACCGTGCTATCGTTCAAATTTGCGACGTATAAAAGCGTAGGTGCAACGGGATCATTAGGATAAAACACCAATCCCTGAGGGCCACTTAAATCATCTGCACCAAAATCTGTTACTCGTACAGGAGAAGTAGGTAAGAGAATATCATACACTTCTATCGTACTATCGTTAAAATTGGCTACAGACAAAGTGGTTCCTGTAATCACCAATCCGGTAGGACCACTTAAATCGTCTGTACCAAAATTATCTACATGTATAGGATCATTAGGTAACGAAATATCGAAGATTGCTACTATGTCATCGAGTTGATTGGATACATACAAAGTGTTACCTGTAATCGCTAATCCGGTAGGACTATTTAAAGCTCCTGGAAACTCTTCTCCAGTAAACTTACTCACAAATATAGGGTCAGCCGGAGCAGAAATATCGTAAATTGCTACACCACTGGCATCGCCTCGATTGGCGATATAAAGAATGTTACCTGTAATCGCCAATCCGGTAGGTTCACTTAATCCTGTACTAACCTGCCCTACATGTATAGGATCTGCAGGAAGGGAAATATCAAAAATTGCTACCGTGTTATTGAATTGGTTTGCAACATAAAGAGTGGTACCCGTAATCGCTAATCCGGTAGGACCATTTAAAGATCCTGGAAAATCTCCTGTACCAAACTTCCTTACAAGTAAAGGACTTAGCGGAGTGGAAATATCAAAAATTGCTATTGTATTATCCTCACGATTAGATACAAATAGATAGGTCTCCTACTTTTGTGATTTGAACGTTCATAAATCATGAACAAGAAATGTACGAGTTATTCTCTCTATTTTATGTAACAAGCGTTTGGATGACTGAGTACTCGCCTTGCTGTAGAAGTACATTCTTTGTTGAAAAAGCCTTTAAAAACACGCGCAAAATATCTCCAAAAGTTACATCTTATAAAAGTGGGTGTCTAAAAGTTATAACTTTTTAGATAACTTGTAAAAGGGATAGCGTCAGGAAAATGCGGATTTATAACGCTAAGGAAATGTCACCTATTAAAAAAGCCGATTTCCATCTCAAGAAATCGACTTTTTTAGTTATTCTTAATGAACTAACGCACCCGTTAGTTCATTAAAGCTAGTTTATTTATTATTTGTGATTTTTCAATATTTGAACCTCTTCTTCTAGTTTATCAATTTTTTGTTGAAGTTTTTTCCTAGGTTCTAAAATCCTTCGACCTAATAAAACGAATAAGCTGGTAATAGCAATAACTACCCCAGCAGAAGCTATAAACAATATCAAGGTAATGTCAAACATAGAAACAACTCCTAATTTGTTTTCATGGTATTTTCATATACGAAAATTGAACAACAAAGTTTTATTTCACTATTAGAAAAAGAGCTGCTGATCAGTTCCTGATAATGAAGTAAAGCACCTGTTGGTTCATTAAGAAAAAAGAGAGAATTTAAATTGAAATAAATCGTCCCCAGTATGCCACCAGAATTAACAAAAATAAGATAGCAGAAATAACAAACACTTTTTTACTGTTATTTTCATCTTCTTCTTTCTTTTGCCACATTTTCTTTCTATATTTCATTTGTACCTTTTTCTTTTTATCATCTAATTTCATATAGAGGGTAGACTCCTTAATGAAAAATAATTAAACGTATTTTACCACAAAAACCCACTTGCCTTAATGAACTAACCTGCCCCGTTAGTTCCATAAGAAAAAGCTGCCTTAAAGACAGCTCCGATCTTCAGCTAACGCACCCGTTAGTTTAAGTACAAACCTTCACAATCCTGCTAACCTGCCCCGTTAAAAAAAGGCTGTCTAAACAACAGCCTGACTATTACACCCCTAAGTTAGTCTTCTTGTATATATTTATGGTCCAAAAAAAATCATAAATAGCATTAGAAATATGTTTAATACTAACAATATCTTACCAAAGAGATTTTTTATTGCTAAAACAGAAAATACAATAGAAATTAAGAATGAAAAAATTGCTAGTTTTGGTGGGAAATACGCAACGTCTAAAATGCCTGACATGGAAAAAAACAAAAGAAAAATGCTAATAAATATAAATATCATTGAAAAAATTAATGCTATCGTAATATAAATAAAAGTCCTGACTTTTTTCAAATGTTGTTTCTCATAACTATTATCAACCATTTTCCCCTCCTGATTTTAATAAAAATTTCCAATAAATACAATTATAACATTTTATAAACTATAGAGTAAGCATTCTTCAACTATCCTGCCCCGTTAGTTCCATAAGAAAAAGCTGCCTTAGAGACAGCTCCGATCTTCAGCTAACGCACCCGTTAGTTCATTAAGAAAAGCGATTCTTATTAAAGAATCGCTCCCGTTTGTTGAACAAAGAATTTTTATTTTTTCTGTTAATCGACTTGAAAAAATAACCAATTTTTATTCATTACAAGCATTAGTTGTTTCGTCACCAAATACTTTGGCAATTGTGTTCGAAATTCCCTGTGCCCCTAAACACATTTTATATTCTGATTCATCCGATATTCCAAAATTAAGGACTATACTTACTATAATTACGAATGATGCTACTGCAAATAATATTTTCTTCACATTGATATCTCCTTTAGACAAGAAATTATTTCCATCAAAAGCGTATCAAAGATTTACTAAGCCGTAAATACAGTTATAGACTTATAAAATATAAGACTTTAGTCGTAACTCCCATGCTATTATTAGATATGTTCCATCTTCTAACTTCCACACTATACTACAGTTATCCTTTTTTTTAGTAACCTGCTTCGTTACTTTAAGTACAAAGTTTCACAATCTCTCCTAAACTTTAACCTAGACATCTAGGTGTTGTTCAACAATATGGCCCTTTAATGGAATAACATGACTGACGTTTTTAAACAACTTTATTATGTTTTAAATTTAATGTCAGTTAACAGTATTCCTTATGGAACTATCCTGCCCCTTTAGTTCATTAAGGGGTAGAGTCAGGAAAATGCGGATTTACAACGTTAAGGAAGTTTCAATATTAAAAAACCTAATTTCTCAGCATTAAATGAGAAATTAGGTTTTTTCATTAATAGAAAAAGACTTATAAGTATTTATCACTAATCACTTTCATATGGTGTAACTCGTGCCCGACAATGCCATATGCAAAGGTACCTATCGAAACTGGGTTGTTCATTACAGTTCCATTACGATCCCACGCTGCATCATCAATGGTTGAAATAAGACTTAACGTGTTGGAGCGTACCGTGTCTAAACCAGCTAGTAGCTGCTCCCAGGATAATTTGTTGAAGTTTGCCGCAGAAACGTATTGATCCTGATCCATTGCTGGGAGTGGTGCACTTTCATTTCGTGCAATGGCAAGCATTCGATACGACATACAAGAATCCTCCTCATCGGAATAGTTAATTATGGTTCTAGGCTAATATTCGACTGTCAAGAAGATATTTCCTTTATTTGATATTTAATTACATTACCGCAAAATAATTGCAAATTAAACAACTTTATTATCTCTGTACAACTGATTTATGCAGTTAACATAATACAGATAATAATGGATTAATTCACTTTTTATTCCACTAACCTGCCCCGTTAGTTGCATAAGAAAAAGCTGCCTCAAAGACAGCTCCGTTCTTCAGCTAACGCACCCGTTAGTTGAAGAAGATTACGATATTTTCTACATAAACAAAAGTCAACCTCTCTTCGAGTCTATAATTCAAAATTTTTCCCCTGTTTCAATCTTCTGATTCACTTTCTTCGTAAACCTCTGATTCACTTTCGCACCCGATTTGGTTACGAATAAGTGTTGCACAATCAATTAATGATTGACCTTGTTCGGGAGTTAGCACTCCTGCGTTTATCAAACCGTTTACCTCGTTGATGAATGCTTGAAGTTGATTACAGGCTGCATGGGGCTGACCTTTATTCAATGAATTGATGGCTGCATTAAGTTTTACAATTAAGGAGTTACTTTGACCACTATTTAAAACACCAGCATTGTGCAATGCATTGATTTCATTAATGAGGTCTTGGATCTGTTGCTGAGGTGACTTAAGCACCACTGTAACAGCAAAGGTGCAAGTGCTGCTATTTTTTAGGAATAAATCCAGCTAGGCATAAAACAGAAGGGTTAAGTTTAGATCCATGCTTTTCACAACTCATCATACATAAGGAAATACATGGGGATAAAGTATTCGTACCATTAGATTTAAAAAGAATTTGGAATCGTTTATAGTAATGAAAAATAGCAACCGTGTGGATATAAACGGTTGCTATTTTATATTTTTAGGAAAAAGATGCAACTTACTACCAATTACTTCTGATGATGGGTTTTAGGCATGAAAATATGGATAAATTTTAAAGGTATATAAAGCTCTATTTTCACCATTCTAAAAGAGTATATCTTTATAAAAAAAGGAGGCGTTATTCATGACAGTAATCAATGACGTTAAGACAACTGTGGCAGGTTTGAAAAGTGCTCAGGCTAGCTTCGAAACTTTTTCACTGGGTACGGACAACGAACAAGCAAAGCAGCTTTACCAAGATGCTGCTAAACAAACTCAATCCGTTATAGACAGCATTGAACCACGTATTCAACAAATCGAACAAGAAGAACCCCAATACAAACAACAATAATGAAAAGCTAGGAAAGGTTGGTTGAGTATCAACCAACCTTTTTTACCTTCAATGATAAAACAAAGGGGTTGATTTCATGAAAGACAAAATAAACCAATTAACCTTTATTACTAACTGTTATCGGATTAGGCTCAGGATGTAAGATGACCATCGGATCGGAAGTAAAGCAATGTCTTGCCAACCTAAAAGGCGTAGAAGCCAGTTTATCGAGTTTAGCATTACGGACAAATGAAAACGAATCCAAACAAATCTTACATGAAACGATGATGGTAGTGAACGAAGTAGTGATAGATTTGAAAAAAAGGGTGGGAGAATTGGAGAGTGAGGAATTCCAGTATAAAGGGTTTTAAAATAACGTATAAAAAGGAGGTGTTATGTAGTGCCTGATTGGTTAGATGTATTTGTACGGGCTTTGTTGTTTTTAATTATACTTTTTTTAGTAACTAAATTGTTAGGTAAAAAGCAACTATCTCAACTGTCTTACTTTGAGTATGTGGTTGGGATAACCATAGGTAGTATTGGGGCAGAAGTGATTACGGGACTTGAACGAAATATTTCAGTGGGGATTATAGGGATTGTAACCACTGCAGCAATACCTTTCATAGTTGGATTAATTACTTTGAAAAGCAAACTGCTTCGGGATCTTGTAGAAGGAAAAGGAACTGTTTTTATCAAAGATGGAAAAATCATGGAAGATAATTTGAAAAAGGAACGATATACAACGGATGAATTGTTAGAATTACTTCGAAAAAAGGATGTCTTTCAGGTGTCTGATGTAGAATTCGCGGCATTAGAGGCAACTGGAGATTTATCCGTTATGTTGAAGAAAGAGAACCAGCCTTTAACGGCAAAGGATTTAAACTTGGTGGTTGCTTCAGTTAAAGAGCCTCAGACCGTCATAATGGATGGTGAAATATTGGATGAACCACTTGCGACGATTGGACGAAGTCGAGGTTGGTTACACACTGAATTAGAAAAATTAGGGGTCACCATTGAAAATGTCTTTCTTGGACAAATAAATTCTTATGGAGAACTAACGGTGGACCTTTTTGATGATATATTGCAAGTACCATCTCCTCAAGAAAGGCCTTTACTTCTTTCGACCATGAAAAAATGCCAAGCAGACTTAGAATTATTTGCACTAGGAACAGAAAATAAAGATGCTAAGCAGTTATATGAAAAAAACAGTAAAAAACTACAAAAAGCTATTGATAAAGTTGCGTATATCTTAAAAAGTTGATTGTATAATCGGTTTTATAAGTTCATAGGTTATTTCATTAGTTCCAAAAATATAGGAGGCAAATAAATGCCTCCTAAAATTCACCCAAAAGTTGTCAAACGTAATGCAGTAAAAGGAGATGTATATGTAAACTAAAGGGAAATTCAACTTGTCACGCCCATTTTTTTTAAAAGGTTGCTTTCAACTTATACAAATCTCAGCCTCATTCTGGAATCATATGCTTGTACATATATTAGCAATAAACATATGATAAAAGGTGATGTATATTCTTCAGAAAATCACGGCTATCCTTATAGGTAGTCTATTGTTGAGTATCGGAATAAACGGCTTTTTAGTTCCTCATCATTTATTAGATGGAGGGATTACAGGCATTGCACTCATCATTCATTATTACTTTGATTTTCTAACAGGTTTAGCCATGTTTCTTTTAAGCATCCCTCTGTGCATATTCGCGTGGATTAATGAACGAACGTTCTTTTATAATAGCTTTCTCGGTTTAATTTTTGCTTCTATGTTCATTGATTGCCTAGCCCCTTTAAGAAACCAATTTTCCCTTTCTATTTTCCCGAGTATGTTAATAGGAGGAGGATTAATTGGAATCGGAGTAGGAATCATGCTTCGATTTGAGGCAAGTACCGGAGGAACCGACTTGTTAGCTCAAATTATATCGAAAGCTATGTCCGTAAATATAGGGGTCGTTATTTTCATGATAGATGGTCTAATTGTAACGTCGGCGTTTAAAATGTTAGAGTTAAAAGCTTTCCTTTTTTCTGGCTTAACTATTTGTATAATTGGAATGATTACATCTTTAATGGCTAGCCCATCGAATAGGTAAGGAATGGAACCATTGAGACCTAGAAGATTGAATGAGATCATTGCATTACCCTTCCCGGTAAAGATTTTCCTATTTTAATAAATAACTTATTTCATAAAGTGCTTGATAACTTGGCTTGAAGTTAGATTTTCTTCAATTGTATATAAGTTGTCCACCTTGGTAAGTATGTTTTCATGGTTTTGTGACAGAATAGTATTTGTCTTTTTATTAGGAAGCATTAAAATGAGGTTGAAAAAATGTTCACTTTTATTGGGAAGTTAATTCTGCTTTTTGGTCTAGTGATTTTGGCAATGCGCTGTATGGGAAAGACTGTACTGGCTCAGTTGACCCCGCCTAATCTTGCGGCCATTGTGTTTCTTGTCACGTTGTCCGTCAGTCCTATCAAAGCCGACGGAATTGGACAGACCATTGCAGGAATCATTACCATTGTCATCATGTATCTGTTGTTTTCCAGATTAAGTCTTTTTCGCAGGTTAAATCGAATGTTCATTGGCCAACCAAGCATTTTAATCAAACATGGGAAAATCTCCAAAAAAGACTTACGGAAAACTCGCTTTTCTCTCGTGGAGCTATTGTCAACCATTCGAGCTGCAGGATATCCGAACATACGGGATATCGATTATGTGATTCTGGAACCGAATGGAGAACTTAGTATATTGCCCAACCAATCTGTTGTTAATTTAACGCCTAGACACTTAAATATTGAAACAGACTATCAAGGACTCCCGATTGCCATGGTTGTCGAAGGGAAAATCCAGCATAAAAATTTAAGATTAATCCAAAAGGATGAAAAATGGCTTCAGGAAGAATTGACAACCCAAGGATTTCACCAAATCAATAACATCTTTTATGCGGCCGTCACTGATAAAGATCATTCTTTAATCGTTGACAACGGTAACGATAATCAAAATGCGTAATTTACATACACCTATTTTCTATAGGAAGAGAAAAAAATTGCTCAAATAAAACCAACATTTTTTTTGGTTTTTCCCGGTTATAAAAAGACTGAGCTTGGTAAAGATATAAAAGTAATTTAAAATAATACAAAGGGAAGATTCTAATGGCTCAAAATCAAATTGACGTAAACCAATTAAATCAAGCTAAAGCAAATGTGACCCTTACCCAAAGTTTACTAACTCAAGCAATTGAGAAATCATCTTCAGACCCAACTTTAGCTCAAGAAGCAATCAAACAAATTGCTAATGAGATTGCACAAGCTCAAACAGCAGTAAGTCAAGTGCAAAGTGCATTTTTAGCCCAAAAATCTGAATAAAAACATTTAATTTTCTCCTGTAGCTTATTAAATTTTCAGGTTTTTTTCTTAGAGGGGTCCTACCACATAGCCATCAAGCCAAGATTCTAAGGTATCCCCAAAACGAAATTTTTATCTCTCTCTAGTTGTTTATGAGAATTTAGCTCATTTTTTTCGTTTTTGGGGTAACCAGTTTCCGTTTTGCTATCTGTACCCCTCAATCAAGCCAATATTCCCTATAGTAGGAAATCGGCTTTTCTTATCCAGAAATTGTCTTAGCATATAATATCTGCGTTTTACCAGCAGGACCCTTATAAACATAACTGTATTATTTAAAAGAGCATGCAATTACAGCATACTCCTAATTTTTGGATTTACTCAAACCTTTCAAACTGCTGTTTTCTTTTGAAGTGGAGAAGACGGTTAATAGGCATTCATCGGAATCATCCGTACTTATTTGGATTATTCAACCAAATTGATAACGCCATGTAAGTTCCTTTGAGGAGACCTCTTACCCAAATTCCCAGTAGCAGATTCTATAGTTGAGAGTTGTTTTTAAATAGGAATTTAAAGTGAATGCCAAAATCCTCTTTTATTTCCCTTCCGTTAATTGTCCAATAAATTCAACATCATCTACCTTCCAGCCTTGATCTTTCACAAATATGAGCGAAGTTTTAACGATAACCGTTTCGGTGGCAGCCACATTGTTAAATTCCGTAGTGAGTTTAAATTCATTAAAAAATTCAGCTTCCGTCTTCGATAACTGGTATTCAAAAGGCTTCAGTCCTATCATGGCTGATTGGACGGACTCATTCGAATCCGGAAGTTCCGTTCCGGAAGGATGGGTCGCTTTGAATCCTTGATCGGTCATGAATGGTTCAACTTTTTTATATCGTTCGGCAGTGGTTTGATAAGAGAAAAAACTTTCAAGAAACTGGCGATTCACCTTTAAAGCATCCGTGTTTTGGATAGAGGATAGGGATTGAATCTGCTCTTCATAGTTACCCTGGTTGGTCCTGACTTCATTCAGCTGTGACCGCAGAGAGAATATATACATGATGACCAAAGTAGCCATGACGAATACTATCATCATAAACAAGAAATTTTTCTTTTGGGTTGACTCCATGCCCTGCACCTCCATTTCTAGATCCGTCTAAAACCTAGGAAAGGATATAATTTTTTCCATTCTTCAACGGCCGAATAAGAAGTACCACCACTGCTATTGGCATTGATAAATTGACCGTTCCCCACATACATGCCAACGTGCGAAGCACCGGGCTTATAGGTGGAGAAAAAAACGAGATCACCCGGTTTTATTTGGTCTTCAGGAACCGGCTTTGTTTTGATGTACTGCGATTGAGCTGTCCCGTACATATCCATGCCAACCTGTGCAAAGGCATATTCCAGCAGCCCACTGCAGTCGAACCCTCCTGCTGCTGGTGTCCTGCCTCCCCATACATAGGGTCTGCCGAGGTACTGTTTCATTATGTTATGAACTTCCTCTACATCAAAAGATTGCGAACCGTCCCCCATGACAACCACGCTGTCCTTTCCACCGTTGTAATATTGCATGACATGGTCCACATAATTCACATCACCATAACGGCTCCACCCTTCCCTTGCAGCCATACTATGACTAAACTGGATGGCTACTTCCTTGGAATAGCCTCCACGCTCCAATGCGTATCCAATAAATCCATTTCCAAAGTTATAGCTTTGCAAAGCTAGGTTTACATCACCTTTGGCTTGCTTCATCACTTCTGCAAAATGGTTCACGCCTACCTGAATGGAATACTCCGGGTCGGTAATGGCACCGGGTGGGAGCCCGATAGATTCGGAAGATTGCATCACATCTAATTCACGTCCACCAGACTCCTGTTGAATCATGGCCATGATAAGCCCGACATATTCCCCCACCCCATTTTGTTCCGCATATTTCCGAATTAACGGCTCGTATCGCATGACTTCAGAAGACACTCGCGCTATTCCTCCTGCTCCTTCACCGGACATCCCTGATTCAAACTGGTCCTCACCGCCCAGGCTGATTAAAATGAACAAGGCAAATCCGAAAAGCGATGTAAGGAGAACAAGGATGCCTACTAGGATCCAAGTGATGGGGTTTTTGAGAATGGCAATGGTTCCAGCTGCTTTTACACCTTTCTTTAAAACGCCTTGCATAGGAACTCCTTTCTAAAAAGAGATTCTGACTAAACAATAGGTGTGGATGTTCACAAACATACCTGTCATGACTAATCCTCTCGAATTATCATTCTCGATCCTTTTCGGTTTCCTTGGCTTTGGGTTTCCTGCCCTCCGAACGTTTGACGGATATGGAAGGTAATACTTTTGCTTTTCTAGCATCCATCTTCTTTTGAATTTCCCATTGCGTTAGGTGTTTGCCTGGCTCTCTTGAGGCTGCTGCTTCTTGTTTGCTTTCCATTTTTGTAGCTGGATTACGATGCGAGGAAGGTTGATTTCCAGGGTCATGTACCCCCTCTGTCCGTTGCCAAGAAGGCTTAGGCTGTTCTTGTTTTCTACTTTCTTGTCTAGTTGAATCCGGAGGCTTCACACCAGGCTTCCGGGCTTCCGAAACCGTACGTTCAGAACTTCGTGAAGGTTGTCCACCGACTGGTCCTTTGCCTGTTGCCCCTTCCCCCTTTTCACTTTTATAATCCTTTAAATCAATCGCAGCTCCCGCATTTCGTGAAGCTGATCGGTTGGCCATGCCTGTATTCAAACCCGTTGCTGTATTTACCGAGCCCTTACCAGTTGCTTGTTGGCCATGTAACCCTACACTTGGTTTTTGAGATGTATTCTCGCCAACCACTTTTCTGTGTTCTGACCTTCTACTGTTTGCTATGGGTGAATTGGTAAAGGTCTTTCGGCCCGTACCTTCTTTTCTCGACTGATATTCTTCTTGACGCTTTTTATTTTGGTGGCCTCTATAAGCTTTGGCGACCATTCTTTTGGCTCCCTTGAATCCTGATTCACCAGCATCACCCATCTTATCAAGTGTATTGGTTGTCGCTCTCTCGACCACTTGTTGACCTTGAATCATACCAGCAGAAGCAACTTCAAAGATTTCGGAACGGTATTTGAATAATCCCCAAATGGTCATGCAGATAAGAAAGACGACAAAGACATACCCTTCTACACCATTCGTCACTTTTACGGATTCATACAGCAATGTGACAAGTCCAGTAATAACGGCAATCAAAAGGACTAATCCCGCTTTCATAAGTAATACGCCCACAAGCTTCTTCCCGTGATTCAAGGCCGTTTCACTATAAGAAGGAATGACGGAAAGAACTAATGGTATGGCTGTGAAAATGACTAACGCCAAGAACCATACTTGAAGTAAAAACTTAAAGGTCCCTAATAACAGGACTGGAATGGAAAGTGCAATGGTTGAAAGAATCGTGACAATCAAGTATCCGAACCGTTCACCGCTAAAACTGGATGACATTTGTTTGTTTTCATATGTTTTAACTTCGTCTTCAATTACTACTTTACGTTGCTCTTTCCCTTCCTCTGTATTTGGTTTTATTTCTAAAAGGCTATCAACTCTGTTCGGATCCTCGCTTACTACATCAGATTCTTTGGTAGAACCATAATTCATGAGTAAATATGGACGCTTCACCATTAAGTTAAATAGTTGATTTTCCAACACCGCAATTCCTTCTTTGGAATCATAGGCAGCATTGCTGTCAAACTCATCAGAACTGACCAAAACGTTTGCAGAGCTTGTAATTCCTTCGAGCTCCGCCCCCCGATCATTCAGCCATTTAATGTTTCCGGTTGTATCTGAATAAAACCAAAAAGTAATAACCATGATAGACATAGCTCCAAGGATTGATTTCACCGCATGGCCGACCTGTTGATTTACAAGGTAACGCCAGGCAGCTGTACCTCCCACTAAAATAACAAACAAGGATAAAAACGTTCCGGACATGATTTCATAGATTCGCTCACTCATGATTGCAGCTTCATCAACAATGATCCCAATCAAATCAAAGGACATCAGCTGGTTAACCGAATATAAAGTAAAACTGGCAATGGTTTTATTAAATCCCCACATTCCTTGATTAATGGCATGTAACGCATTATCGCCTGCTTCCTTGATACCGTCACCGATATCTGCTTCCATCTGATAATGATAGAGAGGATATTCCTTACCTTCCAATGTCACACGTCCCACTGTTTCCTCTTTTTTCGGAACAGTAGGGGCCGCATCTTCTGCAACGGAAGATGTAGGCAAGAGAAGAAACAACAGCACTAAACAAAAGCCTAGGCCTTGTTTAAGGGTTTGCATCCAATCCCTCCTTATTTGCAGTTAATGCAGGCTTCCCTGTCAAACTTCTCTGATATATCTTCACGGACGATATCCAAACTATTGCTTTTATCAATTTTCCATTCATCATCTTTTTTTCTAATCAACAATTCGTCTTTAACTGCATTTGCTCCAATAGGACTTTTAAAATCGGTAAAAACATAATACTGCTCTAAACTTTCGTCATAATAAATTTCATACCGGATATTTCCATACTTTAATCCGGAATCCTTTTTATCTCTAGATTTATGAACTTCGAAAGAACCTTCCTCGTAAAGGAGTTCCTGTTCTCTTTCATAGTCAGTATCAAAATAAGCCTTTTCCCATTCGTAAGCTAGTTTCGAAATATCTTCAGAAGTTGATGCGCCTTGATTACAACCGGATAAAAGTGCCATCAAAGCAATATAAGGGATGAATATTCTTTTCACATGAACGCCTCCTCGGTCTCTGCCCTTCCACGATCACTTTCTTTTGTATTGAAGGCGCTGATCCACTCATCAAACAAGACATCCGTCTGAATCTTGGCCGTTCGCCCGTACATATCCTCAATAATGCATTGGCCTTCCGAAAGGTTTTTCAGCATATCCCGGTTGGCCTTGTTATCTTCCATCCCGAGGAATTCAATGATGTTCCCAGCTTCTTCGGTTGTTTTCGCTTTAAAGGCAAACTTCGTGCCTATATTCTCTTTGATCTGTGGTTTGTTATATTCATAGGTGGACTGTGTGACGATATAAACGGCAGAACGTAAGGAACGTCCTGTACGAAGTAATTCATTGATTAGGCGATCCCCGGCACCCGTATTCATGAGCATCCATGCTTCCTCAAACACCGTCATCTTGACGACCGAATCATCCCGCGCGAATTTCGTTGCGAACTTGGCCAGTGGCTGCATGAGGGCAACGGCAATGTGTTCATCCCTCGTAGCCGCCCTTTCGCCTTCGTCCGGAAGATTTAAGTTTTGAATCTGCAAGATATTCACTTGCTCATCAAGACTGATTCCGACAACATCACCTTCTGAAAACATCAGTTTTGCAACCCCGTTTGTTCCAATCTCATAAAGTAGATCTCCCACATTTTTGATGTCTTGATCCTCGACTGCCTGCAAATAACGTACGACTTTCAGAAGGCCTGGCTTCTCTTCCTGTTGAAGGACATGACGAACCCCTTTATAAATGGCCGTTTTCACATTCCTTTCATTCGATTGAAGCTCCGATAAGTATTCAAGCACGCTAACGGCTGCATCCTGCGCCTCTTCCCCTTCAAGGAAGGTAAGTGGATCTAGCTTTCCAGCATCCTTCTTCTCGCTTGATAGAGTGATATAGTTGAAACTCTCAATTAATTCTTGAAAGAAGGGGGCGGTACGCTTCATTTCAGGCGTGAGGGCTTGCTTGAATTTCTTTTCCACCTCGTCCTTCGGGTCCGTCATCAGGACTTTCGCTCCGAAAAAGACGGCATTTAATAAAATATCTTTTAGTAGATATGATTTCCCCATCCCTGTGGGTCCCGAGATGGTCACATGCGGGGAGGAATACTTGGATCCCTTTAAGCCCAAGTGGGCTAGGAACGGATGGTAAAAGACGAGAGAGGGAGAGCTTTCCATACTTTCCCCATCATGCGATAAATTCTTACCAAGATAGAATCCCACGGTATTTCCGATTTTTCGTGTAAGGGAGAAAAGGGATTCGGCAAAGGATTCAGGCGTAAGGATCTGCTCCCAATCCCCTGCTATAATTTTGGCTGCTGGTAACGATTGATGGAATAAAAGGAGTTGGTCGGCAAGTGGCTGCACAAGTTCAATTTGCTGATCCTTAAAATCTGATTTGAGCCTTCTAGCTCGTTTTCGGACTTCTTCTTTGGTTGGACCATATACAACAAAATGGATGTGCGTTCTAAGAAGTGGTTTTCCTTGGTTTTTAATTTCATTTTCAAGTTCATGCAGGAGCTCACGTCCTGTATTGATTAAACTGTCGTCATCCTCATTCGCTTCAATCAATTGAGCGTCCTGATCGCGAAATCTCTTTTTGATGGTATTGGTTTGGTTCTCATCCTCTTTTTTTCTTTTGTAAATGGTCCGCATATTGACTTCTACCGGAAATTGATAGGATTGAAAAAAGTAAGCCCACTCCTTATGGCTTAGATCAACCGGAAATTCTGAAACTGGAAGGAAAGCACACCATGATTCATCATCCAGTTGACTAATATGGAGATACCCGGCTTTCCCTGGGTCGAGAATGCCTTCTGTCAGGCTGTAGACACTTCCGTCACCGTCAGGCTGTTTCTGACCCCTTACGAACTGGTGACGGATGATATAGCGTAATTCCTTTTCTTTCACCCTGAAAGCTCCTAGATAATGATTTAAGGTCGTAAAAGCATCTTCCTCGGATTCCTCGAACATACTGGCTGTAAGATCGTCCACCTCATGCCCTTCAAAACCGGCAAGTTTTTGCAAATAACGGTTCATGCTTTTAAAGGAAGAAGTAAAGGTGCTGATGATCGTTTCATCCAGCTCCCTTTTCTTTAACTTCACGCCTACAAAAAATTTGTACTCGACGATATGTTTAGCTTCTTCACGTAAGATTTCCTTTGCCCGTTCCGCATAATATTTTCCTGTTTCGGCATATTTGCCTTCATATTGTTGTTGCAGGTTGTCCATACGCTTATCAATATCAACGGGTATCGGCACGATTTTATAGTCAATTTCCTCGAAGGCCGCCAATTGCCAAGCGAGCCTTTGAAGACGGTTCACCAGATTATTTTCAGCCTCATGCTCATTCACGCCTACCGTATTTTCATGGAGTCGATAGTAAGACCAAGCCTCCATCTCATGCGTATAGATCACATTGTCTTTATAAGATTGAATCGGAAATTGGATCACGGGATCACCCCCTTATTGGAATCGCTCGTATGACTGTGCTTTCTTCACCTGTGGTTGGTATACGGGTTTATGGCTGCTGTAACTAAATCGTTTCGAATACAAATATCGGAAGTACCCAATAAAGAAACGATCAAGTCGTTTACCATCCAATTTGCTTCGACAGATTGCGCCTGCGATCATCCAAGGCAACACGGCATAAAAAGCCAGCTGCAACGTCGTTGGAAGGACTTGGTTGATGCTCCCTCTGAAAAGAAAGAAGACACTGAAAAGCATGAGGGCAACCATGATTTGCCTAATCTCAATCCCTTTGGAAAAGACGAGGGATTTTTCATTTTTTCCAATTTTCCAAATTTTCAAGGGATATTTAAAGAATTTCCGGTAGCTATAAGCAGCTGACCTCATGAAAGCCCTCCACTTTTCACTTGATTCCAAATGGCATTGGCCATGCTTTCGAATTCACCCGGATTAGAGACAATCACATAGCAAACGACTGCAAAGATGAAGCTAGAGAAGAACATGCCCCAACGTTGGGATATGAAAGCTCGAACAATCATGACAACCATAACAATGAACAAGACCGCCGCTACCTGAGACGACACGTAATCTGTAAGACCTGTAATATCTGGCATGAAAATCATCCTCCTTTAGTGTGTTTTAATTCATGAACATAAAATTTATTATTTTGCTTGCTCACAACCAGGGTAAACGGGTGCTTCGATTGTAGCCCCGTATTCGTCTCTTGTAAGAGGACCAGCGTCTTCACGATGTATTGCCCTTTTTTCTCCCCGTCATAGACCACAAAGCCTTCCAGGCCCTTATACTCGTATAGGTCTTTAAGAGACTCGGGGGTTTCCATGAGATACGACATTTCCTCAGTAGAATTAGTCGTATAAGAAGTGAAAAATTGTGTCGCGAACTGCTGAAGTTCACTCTCTACCTCAGTATTCTTGTCTGCCTTGTCGGTTTTATCAGCAATGGCCGTCAATCGAGTCTCATTCGGAAGAGCTTGATAGTACGGCTGTTCCATTACGTTAAAGAAATTCCCGTCTGTGCCAAGCCGAACGACAATCATTTGCTGTTTCTTTCCTAGCGATTCATCTTTCCTAGTGGTCTTTTCTTCTTTCACGACCTCTACTTTGCCGTTTTTGTTTTTCTTCTTCACTTCCACCTGTTCTTTTTTCTCGACGATCTTGAAAAGTTCATATTCTATACGATACACATAACTGGCCGCTGCTTCCGAAATATCTTTCACATCATATAAACTAGCACTCTTCAAAACTCGTTTCCCTTTAAACTCAGAAAGGTTTTCCAACTGTCCAACTTCTAACCCTTCTGCAAGAAAGCTTTGGAGTGCCTTGGATCGTTCTTCTCGCTGCTTTTCGTCATCGGGTACGTTGATATAAGTATCAATAAACTGTCTGGAATAATCTTCACCAGCTGGTGAATTGGCGAAACCCACTTCATTCAGGCTCGCGATCTGTGCCGCGGCTTTATCTTGGTATCCATTAACCTTCTCGTTCAGGAAGCCTGTCCGGGACCATGATAGAAAGGTCAAAAAGATCACCCCTAAAAGTACAACCCAGAATACAAAGCTAAAGGCCATTCGTCCATTAAATCGCGACGACTTGAGTCGTCTTTCATCTTTCATCACTTTCTTGCGCCCTCGGTCTGCATTATTCTTCACCCCATGCTTGAGCGTATCAAGAAGCTTCATTTGGTGGAATCCCCCCTAACTCTAGTGCGTTTCGAACATAGACTCGTCGGAAATAGGTATCACCCATATCTTCTTCTACCATTTTACGATTGATGAAAATTTCACCGATTTGCAAATTCTTGATCTCGCTCGGATTCGCCTTGAACCGTTCTACATCCCGAACCGTTCCCATCGTTGCTTCATAACGGATCCGGGGATATTTTTTTTCGATCTGCTGCGTTATTTCCTGGTCGGAATACGTACCAAAAACTTGGGCGATCCGTTCGGCGTCTTTGGAGGAATTGACACGGCCTGTTGCGATAATATTGCAGTTGGAAATGATTTGCTCCGGCATGATCGGGTCAATGGCATCAATATCGGACAACGTTTGGGTGGAGATAATGCACTCAAAGCCAGCAGAACGTGATTTATTGACGATATCCACGATCCTGCGGTCACCATAGGCAGAAAACTCATCATACACACCAAAAATCGATTTACGCCCTTGGGCTTGTCTATAAGCTACCAAACTATTTACATCCAAAATGATCATTTTTCCAATCTTTTTAATGTATTCGGCATATCGGCTTCCGGAAATGCTGAAAATGACGACGTCGTTATGATCCGTAATTTTTTGAAGATCAATGCCGTTCTCCCTTTCCACAAATAAATGACCAAGATCGGATTCTAGGAGCTCACCCAGTTGCATTTTCAATCGTGTCAGGCATCCCTCCACAATTTCTTCCGGAAATTCGTCATCTAACACCTTTTTTATACGCTGCATGCCCTCTTCAAGCTTTGTAACATATCGCTTCCGTTTTTCTACCACCATTTTTTTGACCGTTTCTTTCTTTGGTTCCGCATTGGCTATAAAACCGCTTAAATCGTCATCCGTTGTAGATGGCGCCTGCCTTTCGACGATGACTTCTTCCTCTACTTCCACCTCGAACTCTTCTTCGATTTCAACTTGGCTGCTATGTTCCCTGAAAAATTCGCTCATGTATTTATGATTGGTTAATTTCGCAATCGTCTTGATGTCTCTTGGAACCCCTGCCTCATCAATCAACTTGACCACCAATTGCAAATAACGGGAAGCAATATCGGTATAGTAAGCCCCATCCCCTTCATTCGAAAAGCTAAAAAGCGACATGAGCTTATCTCGTGTTTCGGTTGGGGTACCATTCTTGATCGGATTGTACGTGAGATTGTCCATTTCGGAAAATAGATACACTTTCCTGCCATAGGCTTCACACAAGGCCTTAAATTCAAGCATCGACTTCCTTTCGCCCTTCCCATCCATGAAAATAACCGGTTTTTCCTGTTGCAAAGCCGCTTCCATTAGGGAGGCAATCAACGTAGTCTTTCCAGTACCGGTTCCTCCTGTTGCTAGCATGTGATAATTGAGCTCTTTTGAATGAAGCGTTACACGCTCTTTAAAATCGGAGTACCCGACAAACACTTCTTTGGACGGTTTATGTCGATACTGTTTCTGCTTCTTATTCAAAAACTTCACTCGTTTTTTGCGGAAAGCCTTATATTTCTGCTCTTCTTTTTGCTTCTTCACCTCACCAGATTTGGTGGTCACTCGCTTTTTCCAAAAGTATTTGGCGAAGATAAAAAATCCAAATGAGAATAGAAAGGCTAAACCGAGTAAAACAAGATAGGAAGTACTGGTCACGGCAATGGTGTCCCCCTGATTGAGGAATCTTTCCAAAGCATCTGACATATAAGGAATGTTCATGTCTGAAATCAATCCAAAATAACTGAGGAGCCGCCCTGTTTGAAATTGCCAAAACAAAAGGATGACTCCGGCTGCAAGGATAACGTAGGAGATCCAATCCCGCTTAAAGAGGGTAAGGATCGCAAAAATCAGCATTCCAAGCATGGCAGGAAGAAAAAACAAGACTCCAATTATGCCGATTAATCCATAAATCACTAGATCGCCAACGATCTGATCGGTTTCAGTCTGCTTCGGCTCTCCCTGGCTTTCCATCGGTTCCAACCGGCAACACCTCTTCCCAACGTTCTTCCAAAATGATAGAAGGTACATTACGCACAGTAATCTTGCTGGCATTAATTAACCGCTGTTTGGCCTGATTGATCACATTATGAATTTTTACGTCATTCGCAAAATAGATCACCTGATCGTAGGAGTAAAGCTGATGGTCCTGTCGTCCACCGGAAAGCATGTCATCAAACATCTTAAACTTGTAATCATAGCGTTTACGATCTTTCTTGCTCAATTCCAGCTCAACCCAAGTGGTAGTCACATTCCCATCTGTTCCTTTAAAAAAGAAAACGGCATCTGGTATGCGGTCTCGATTATCATTGTAGGCCTTCAATTTACTTCGATTATCTCCTTCTCCTATCATAGAAAAACGAATTTCTCTCTCTGTCCGATATTTAAAGTCAACGGCCTGCTTTTCCGATTGTAGTTCGTAAAAAAGAATCAAGTCGGTAATAAGAAGATCATGCTGCATGGTGTAGATCGTTGCCTTATTTGGAACAGTTACATTGACATTCGTTAATTTCCTGGCCTCAATCGTTCCAAGATATACCCCTACTTTATGTGCAATGCGTTCATGCTTGACAAACTTTTGGCCTTCTAATTTTCGTAGCCTGCGATAAACACGGTGAATGTTCGGCTCCCTGAATTTCAACATGATTTGTTTGGCCGTCACCATACCATTCCTCAAAATAAACGATAAATACTCCAAATCTTTCTCTTTCAACGAAGTGTACTTTAGCATTACCAAAAATATCATCCTCTTCTAGAAAATATAGAAACCACTCTCCCTCTTAAAGTTTACCAAAATAGTTATTATTTTCATAAATAAAACCGCAAGTAAAACCACAACTAATAAAATAAATGATTGAAGTATTTTCAGGCCCAGCCAAAACACTACATCTAAGAAAAATCCATAAAACAGTTAAGCTCTTATTTAGTCAACAACCACAAGAAGAATGGATTAAAAATGTATGTTTATACAATCCTTTAAAATAATATTGCCCTTGTTAAACCCTCTACATTAATCTCCCATTCCTACCATTTCTCCACTTTCTTATTCCCTTGACCTTGAAATAGATCTTGAACTTTTTTATTCTTGAACTTGATATTTGACCTTGAACTAAATCACTTGAACTTAATTCTTATCTCTTCAACTACCTAACCATCACTCCTCCACATTATCTAATAATCTAACCTGACCACCCCCATCACACTTTGAATACCTACGCCTTTAGTTGAGTAGCAGAAGACCTCGGCTATGTTTACGTAGTATGGGCGAGGTCTTCTGCGGGTAACGAGAATGAACAGGGGGTGTTCGCCCCTTGTGTGATTGGGGTGGTCGTCGTTTTAAGACCACAAATAATAAAGACATTCATTACCCTTCCATTTACGTATAGGAATCTATATTATTTGCTATTTTTTTACTTATTTTCAGTCTACTAGACGTACATTTGTTTGGCAATGATTGTAAAGAGAATTGATTAAAAATTACCATATTTTTGGATGTTAACTTGTGTAGTATCACCTACACGGACTTAAAATCTAATACTAAAATCACCTACTCATAAAACACAATAAGGACTAAAGATACCTAGTTTAAGTTTCTTGATGAAAACAACTAAAGGATACTGAAGATGTAAGATCATCTTTTTAGATCCCAAGAAAACCCACAAACTAAGCACCCTAATATGCAGTAAATAATGAATAAAAATAAATAATTAACAGTTAACCAAGCGTCTACTACTCTCCCCACAAAATTCATTTTCTAACCATGCAAACACCATTACATGCCCTGAATAAAATTAAGTAAACAAGATTGATCATCAAAACTTTAACACCCCAGCCCCAAAACACGACAAGTATAAGAAACAGCAGTAGTTCTTAGAAAACCAAGAAGAAGGATACTATAGATATGTAATGGCAGACTGGCTTATTATTTTCAAGAAGTCATCTTATCCGGCGGAGAAGCCCCGGAACTATACATTATGTCCACTTCATGCGTCAGCAATTCGGCTTCCAATGTGGGTATTGGAAGGGCTGCAGTAAATTGATTCGGATGGGGCAGCAATTCGGCAAACGTCAGCTGGGATTGGCGAATGTGATTTCTACGTAACAGCAACAAGCTCCTGAATAGCATGGAACGGCTGGCCAGTTTAGTGACTGCCCCGCGTCCGCGGCCTATCGTAAACTTTTTGAGTTTACTAGATTGCTTGCAGACCTCTTTAAGCGTGGATAGGGGCATCCCAAAGATTTCAGCAAGGTTTTTCAAAGACGCCCCCAAAAATGGCCTTTCAGGGCTTGTGTGAGTCTCCAGATAGGCTATGATATCCTCTTCCCACTCCTTATAATGGGAACGTACACGTTCTTCACGTGGCTTTTTGAATTTATACCACCCTTCCTTTCCCTTGAATTTAGCTTGTCCATCTGTCCAAAGGTCCAATAAGCCTTCCACATATGAACGTTTTACGCCCTTATATTTGCCTGAATACGCACTCTTCAGGATACGTTCGAATTCTCTTTTATTAAGTGGTTGTTTCAGGTTACTGTTGAATTGATCAAGTTCATCATAAGCTTCTTCGATTGCCTTACCACTCGCATAATTGGCAAGTGCAAGTGTCATGAGCGCATTATTACGGCTGGAGCCATAATGCCCCTTCTCGATGTGTGTAGCACAAATAAGCGCACGATACCAGTCCGAGGATGTTTGATCGATTGCTGTTGTATTCTTGTTGTAGACAACACGCAGGAAGTTCCTATTCTCCTGCTCTTCATACTTTTTGGACCAGGTAAGCAATAGGCTTGTATTGGCAGGTTGGTCATAGAAGTCCAGTACATTATCTTCTCTAGGGATGCGGTAGAAGCCGAAAGGGATACATCCAGTATCGACCGGTACATATTTCTTAAGCGCCTTTCGAATATTTTCCGACAGGCGCTCGGCCACTCTTAAAGCCTTGTAATCGTGTTTTTTGTTTATGTGGAAGGGAGTTTCCAGGACAAAGAAGACCTGGAATCCCCTTGGCGTTTCCAGCAGAAGATTTGGCCTTGGCAATCCCAATTCTTCACATCCAAGATAAAGGGCGTACAAATCCACTTCCTTCGAATCTATATCAAGTCCTATGACATGGATTTGTTTAAGGTTTTCACGCTGATGCCCCTTGATGATGCGGTTTTTAAAATCATAGTATGTACCACCTCGGTAGGTATTGGGTGTCCAGTGTGACAGGGTTTGATACTTTTCCTGTAGCGTTTCATAAGAGGTCACGACGTAGCCTTTTCCCTCCACAAGTTCGGCCTTGGATGGCGATACAAAGACCACGCCTTTATGATTCTTGGATTCGCTTATAGATTTCTCGTATGCAACCACCCTGCTTATAGGCTGGCGGGTACCCTTTTTTTTGTATAGAAGCAATCCATCATGGGTCATAAATTGTATGATGTCAACGATTGAATGGAGACCTCTTTTATGATTTTCTGCCAATGGAGTTCCCATGATTCGCACCTTCCTCCTAATACTTGAATACAAACAGCCAAAGTTAATATAAATTGCACCGATTTCCACTTCTTGCATGGAACTTTTTGTTGAATAAAGTATATCGAACTCGACTTTTGAAAAAGGGTGCTCTCTAAGGGAAATGCACCAAAAATAAAAATGCCCCTGAGACCTAGAGCCCCAAGGGATAGAAAAAAATATTAAATTTTTTTATTATGCAGGTTCCGCTCGCTTTTTGCACCAAAAAGGCCGATAATGGACCAATTGTGCACATATATCAAATTGAATGGGTTACTGAAAAAGCCTGTCATATCGAACTTTATTAACGTTGAGCCAAAAGTGATGCCAAACAGGTTCCGCTCACCTTTGTGGGCTTGTGGTGCATTTTTGATATACAGGTTCCGCTCAATCTCTAAATATTTCATCAAAAGTTGAGTGCAATTTTAAGATAACAAAAGTAAATCGATGCTGAATGGTTGTTTCACCAACGTTTGACCCTCCTACACAGGTTCCGCTCACTTCGTCTCCGAAAATATAAGTTTGGTGCATTTCTTTCATAAGATAGTACACAGGTTCCGCTCGAATTCAGTGAATTGGTGCATATTTTACTCAACTTCCCTAAAGCGATTTCAAAATAGAATTTTTCTAAGAATTCATATTCACTAAAAATGTGCCACATATAGGGTATATGTGGTGCATTTATTCTATAAATGGTACACAGGTTCCGCTCACAGCTAGAATAATGGTGCATTTCTTTGAATGCTGAAGTTCATTTGAAAAATAAAAAAGTGATAATAATGAAGAGGCAAACTATTATCACTTTTTCTTTAAAGCGTTCAGCTAGGGAATTCCTTATTAATTGAGGTGTTTAGTTAATTAGACTGTAACTGGTGCATTTGCACCATTATTTCGAAACCTGTGTAGTAAATGGTGCATTTACTCTTCGAAATGTGGTCCACTCTTGTTATAATGATAAGAAAGTGGTGCATTTTAGATGAAAAGGTTCTAATCTTTCCACCCAAGGATTCCTGCAATAGAGAGGATGGGGTTGTTGTTGAGGTATCACGATATACATGATCGTATGATTTTAAACTATGAGTTTCTGAAAATTTCTATTTTCGAAGAAACCAAGATTTTGTTTGAAGATCGTCCTTATATTTTGGATAAATGGAAACAGGAAGCCTATCGTATGACGGAGGAAGAGGTAAAAAATCAGGTTCCGGGCTTTACCATGGGACCAAGTTTCCGAGCCTTATTTTCCTTGTTCACTCAAACGTTATACTTCGAAAAACTTATAACAAAAGAAATGATAAAAAAGGCCGTGGACAGTTATCAGGATACAATCAAGGTTATCTTGGCCGGCCATTTCATACATGAATTTCCGATGGATGAGATAAAACGCAGTACCAATGAAGAGAAAATAAGCGAAGCCTTGAGCCGCCACTATATCTATTCAAGCATGGATATTGATTATCATTTAATGAGAGACATCGTGACAAAGAAAAAGGACTTTAAAAAAGGAGAGGCTGGTCTCTTGGCAACCGAGATTATAGACAATCGTGGACAGGTTAGGGGATTGGCTGAAATAAGGCCCCCAGAATCACAGAAAGCTGAGCTAGCCTCCGATCAACAGGAAATGTGGCTTGAACTGATAGAATCTACTATAAATTCATTGGATGAAATGACCGCCGACCTCTTTGACTTAATTACATATTTATGGATGGTCTCGCCCAAGTCCGTTGACGGGTATATTGAATTCCATAGCAATGATGCCTTACAGCTTAGGAACCTGAAGAAAAGGACAGCACAAGGACGGGAACTGGACTTCCGCGAGGAAGATCGCTTCAATATCATGAAACGGGTTGCTGCACTTTCAAGCATTTGGATCTCTCTGGGCAATCAACAGGTAAAAGTGATCAACACCCAGGATATCCAGGACAATGAACTTTATGAATTCAAGGATTTCCAGAGAATGTTCGAAATCGGGAAAATCCGTGTTGCTTATGATAAAAAGACCGGGGAAGCGAAAGGGATATATGCGGTACAGGTAAAGCCATCCCCTGTTCTTACCCCTTACTTAGATGGACCCAATCGCACACTTGGCTTGTTGGATTTAAAGGTGTTTCAGTATAGCCACTACACACAGCGCGAACACAAGCGATTGACCCGCTACCTAAATCTACAGTGGAAAATCAGGACCATTAGAAGGTCCTTGCATCAGCCGTTTAAGGTCTCTACCCTATTGAAAATAATGGACATATCCAGTCGATATAATGGAGTGCAAAAAAGGGATAAGTTTGAAAACGTTTTGGATGAATTGCAAAAGGACAGCGTGATCAGTAGCTGGAGCTACACCGAGGAGATCGATGAGGAACAAGTTGGAAAAAAAGGATGGTTCCAAGGCTATTGGACCAAGTTGAACGTGCTTATTCTACCAACGGACATAGTCGTTAAAGAGAACCAGAAAAAAATGATGATAGATTCAAACCGCTTGGTGAATGAGGAAATTATTGAACGGATGAATCAGATAAGTCACGAAAATTCGATTTCAGAAGACCTTTTTTTCTCCCAGGACTTTTCACTAAATGAGTTGGCTCCGACACTTGAAATAGAAGACTCCTTTGAGGTTCCGTCCAAAGTGACCTCCGTGATCACCAGTAGCATTCCGAAGACAGAGCAGCAGGCGTTTCATTTTGGACCGGAAAAGGAATTGGCGCTTTCTCCTGAGACGATGAGAGAGATGATGGACTCCCAAAATATGAGTATCCGACAGACAGCAGAGGAAATCGGCATTTCCCACTCTACCCTTTCGCGATACCTCAGAAAGGAAAATAAGCGTCAAAACAACAAGAACGATGAAAAAATGCTCAATTGGATAAAAGAAAAATCCAAACGACAAAACTCTAATTGATTAATCGTTAGAGTTTTGTCGTTTTGTTTACTCCCTACGTGGAACAGGGAATTTTCAATTGCATGCAATTTGCATTCAAATTTGACAGTTGCATACAAAAAGCATACAATGAGATTAGATTTCAATGAAAATAAATGAAACCGAGGAGGAATTTATTAAAAATGGCTAGATTTGTATCAGTTGATGTTGGTAATGATGCGGTTAAAGGATTCTTGGGAAGTATTGAAAATCGTGTATACATACCAAACGTCATTGCAGAAGTGCAGGACCGGGAAATTGTGGAGATGGAAAAAAACATATTGAATGGATTACATGTGGAGATTACTTCATCCGCCTTAAAAAATAAAAACGGAAGTTTTGCAGTCGGAAAGTTAGCATCCAAGTATCCAAATAATGACGAATTAACGCCAGATCAAGATAAATCCGAGAGTGACCAACCTGTCATCATGCTATTGACAACCCTTGCTTATGATGCCGTGGAACAATTTCCTGAAGAAGATGGTGTTATTGAAGCAACTTATTACTTATCAACAGGATTGCCCTTGGATGAAACTAAACAAGGAAAAGCTAAAGACTTCCGAAAAAAATTAAAAAACTCCCAACATGAAGTAAAATTCTTAAAAACCCCTTCTCTAGAAGGTAAAATAGTTCGGATTAAATTCGAGCAAATCCTTGTGAATACGGAAGGATTCGCAGCATTTGTGGATTTAACAACAAATAATGACGGTTCTACCAAAAACGAAGAACTCATGGGAAAAACAATCCTCATCAACGATATTGGGGGCTTATCAACAGACTCAGCCATCATTACCGATGAAGCTGAAGTGGATAATGAATACAGCAATGGAATAAAAAGAGGTGTATCCACCTATTTGGATAATATTATCAAGAAAGTGTATTCCAAATACAAATACACTATTAAAAGTAGACGCACACTCGTAGAAATCATCACGAATGAACAGCCTGATGAACAATATCATATCTGGGTTAATGGGAATAGAGTCTCCATAAAAGATATTATTGATGAAGAATTATCCGTTTTAGCCAAAGAAGAATATAAATTAATTAAAGATATGTGGCGGAATGTACCAGACATAAGGCTGGCATATCAAATTGGTGGCGGATCCTTGGTGTTAAAACCTTACTTGAATACCCTGAATCAAGCTGACAAAAACTACCCTCTCCGTTTCGTTTCGGAAGATGATAGCGTATGGATGATTACACGAGCCTATTTTAAAATTCTGCTTATGTATTTACAAAGTAAAGGGATATCTACACAAGACGTGGCAGCTGCAAAAGAGTGATATAAATCCATGGAACAATTTGAACCTGGAAAAACCATCTCTTTTCGCTTACCCTCTGACACCCCTTTACATGTCAGTGAGTATTTAATAAACAGGAAAAAGAAATTAGGCAGGAAATTCAGTAGTGAAATAGCTCCGATCTTTGTTAAGGCGATTTCGCAAAAAGCATTGGGGAATACAGATAGTGATCAAATCACCATTAGTCTGCCCGAAGGTTTGACAGATGAACAAAAGGAATGGATGAACCATCCTAATACAAGGGCATTGATTAGTCAACTTCTTTATCAGGTAGTGACCAAGTCTAATAAAGCCTTTGAATTTAATCAGACTCCTGAAAATAAGCAAGAAGAAAAAAACGCCTTTAAAGCAAATGCAGCCATTCAAAAATTTGCACAAAAAACATTCTTAGATTTTGACGACGACGACTAACCCTATCCTTTGATGGGGTTTTTCCTGTTATAGACAAAATCAGTCAAAATCAGAGAAAGGACATTGCTTATATAAAGTCAAATACATATAGAAAGCTTTATAGAGCACAAACAACCTGTATTCTTTTAGAATGTTACTCCTCCCCCAAGGTTGCACCAAACGAATCACTTTATATAGACCACTTGTGTTCTGTAAACTATATATAGTCTATAAATTTAACTGGATTTAAGCTACAGATGGTCGATTTAAAGGAACTATCTACCCTCTGCTCCCTAACTGGCTATGACTTTAAATAAGATCAAATGAAAAATAATAATTCAAAGTTGGCCATCTTATAATTCTTTTTTATTTTGTTATTCGTTACTAGTCTTGTATAATATTATTATTCATGTGGTCCATTTGTATTTTGTGTTCCATATATAGTCTATAATTTAGAGGCTACATTTAGCCCATATATTTACTAAATCTAGATAGATAGTTTTCAAGTTTTAAAACAATATTTCTTATCTAACTTATTATAGAGCACATATACTCTATAATCTACAAATGGTCTATAAACTATTACTATATATAGCCTACATAAACTTGGATCCATAACTAGACCATTTTTTTAATCTTATTCTTTCTACTGTTTAACTGCTACTGTAAATGTAACACTTACTAATGTAGACCATTTATGTTTTGCATTCTACATATAGGCTATAATATAGAGGCCATATCTATACCTTATATTCCTTGTTTCTAACTTAAAAAAGGGTTCATAGAGGGCACATATACTCTATAATCCATAAATGGTCTATAAAGCATCAATATATATAGCCTACATGAATCTGGAACTTCAGCTAGGTAATTATATTAACCTTTTTTATTACTGTTATTTAACTGCTACTTCAATTATAACAGTTACTAATGTAGACTATTTGTGTTTTGTATTCTACATATAGACTATAAACCAGAGGCTACATTTCAATACTAAAAACCAATTTCCAGGCATGAGTTTTCGAGTCTACGATCAACGGTCATTTTCTTACTTAATTAGAAAAAGGATATAGAGCACACATACTCTATACTCCATAAATAGTCTACATAAACAGAGCATCTTATTATTCTTGCTATACTACCGGTAAAACCGTTATATATGTAGACCATTTGTGCTTTGTGTTCTACATATAGTTCATTATTTAGAGACTTTTAATAAATAAGACAAAAAAATAAATTTAGGAGGTTCAAAAATGTCAGAAGAAACCTTTTGGAAAATTAGCGATTTTGTAGAAACGTTAAAAACTCATCTGAACAATCAAAATATACATATTAATACAGTGGACGGTTGGTTTAAACGGTTAGAGAAAGAACGCCTTCATTATATTAATCGTACTCTAGAAACCAATGAAAAAGTGTACGATGAATTAGATTTAAAAATTGCAATGTTTATAAAGAAGAGAAGGGAAGAAAAGTGGGCCTTATCAGCGATTTCAAATGATCTCTCAAACTTTTTTGAGTTAAGAGCATTCCCTGTAAAAAAAGAGAAACCTGCTCCATATGTAGACAATATGGAGACTTTGAAAAAACAGATAACAGAAGAAGTGAAGAAAACTTTTGAAGAAATGGCTACCGCAAAAGTCGAAGAGTTGAAAAGCCAATATGAACTGTTACTAAACGGCTTGCCCAAACCACCATCTATAGAAGAAAGAAAGAACCAAAGCTTTCAAGCGATGGTGATCCAGAGAAAGATTGAAAGTTCACTGGAAGAGGAGGCGAACCAGGCATGGTCCAACTTGCCTGAGGATCAACGCCTTAAGAGGGTGGGGTTTTTTAGAAAAGACATCGATTTGGAGAAAAAGGACCAGTTTGTCCGTACTTATATCAATGAACGTTTTGTGGATCGGTTGAAAAAAGAAATGGAACTTGATAAGTGAGTCATGGAAGGCCTTTTAATATCTAGCCCCAAAAATCAACCCTGGATGGATTCGGCCTATTTTTGGCGAATCCATCCAGGGTTGATTTCTTAGTTTTAATAAAGGGGGTTGTAAACTAGCTGTTTCTAAAAATGACCGTACATAACCATAATTTAATGGTAAGAATATTTTCATTCTCTAATCCAACAGATCCACTTAATATAACAGTAAATACTACAGTTTTCCAATAATATTTCATGGTTTCAATTATGGACGTAAAGAAATGGAGGGGCTTAATTGAAAGACGTCTTAGAGAATATAGCAAGACATGAAAACCGATTATCGCTGGAAACGTTAAGGGATCATTCCCGTTTTTTTAATTAGAGAGTACTTAAATCAATCACAATCATTGAGACCTAAATAAGGTCTTTTTTTATTACAATTACTTTACTTAAAGGGTTATCCTAGTCTTTTGATAACCTCGTTGCCCTCCAAATCTCGTCATACGGTTTGCTAGGGGAATTATAGAAGTGCAACTGTTATATAGTAGCACCTTACTTTACAAAGTTAATCTTGGACATCAATTAAGGGCTCTAATTCGAGATGATAGTTTACATTGATTTTCATATTACTCCATTTTTCAAACCATTTTTCTTCACTCATCGGTTTAGTGAAGGGCGTGAACGTTTTAGTTCCAATCTGTAGTGGATCAACGTTCCACTCCTGATTCTTGTAAAAATGCCTTTGTTTTGGTTTAAACGGAAAATCAAAATTCACCTCATTAAGAGGAGGAAGATTATGCGGATTTGTGAATTATGCGGCAGTGAGCAGGAAATGGAAACAGAAGAAACTGAATCAAAAAGAATCAGAATTCTTCATGTTTGTGAAAACTGTCAGAATGACAGAGCTTTCGACTATTTTGACAATTAAAAGAAGACGTGAGAAAAGGGAATCCGATTGTGGAATTCCCTTTTTTATAGCAAGGCGGAGCAAGCAATTAGAAACACAACGATTTACGACTTTCTTTTACTTTCTGATAAGCACTTACAGCTCTCCAATTTTTTCTCGCAGTACAAAAGAAGGTGTCTTTCAGCTATGGATTCCGTTGGGTTTTATATTAGGTTTCTTTTACTTGTTACGCAGTAAAAGAAACCATCCATCTAAAATGAAAGCGTGTATTTTAGGACTTTGCATAGCCTTATATCAGTTAATTCTTCAATATGTTAGGTAGTTTTTGGTATTTCACTATCGGGTGCTTTAGCTGAAGATCGGAGTTGTCTTTAAGGCAGCTTTTTTGTATGAAAGCACATTAGTAAAAAAGCCATGCTAAAATAAACCCTCCATATTCTCATTTTTTTGATGGGGGTAAATGTACTAGTTCGTTATTTTAACTGGTTATGCAGTTTGTTGTTCAGATGGAGCGATTGTATAGCCTTACTTTTTTAGGTATTCGATCATTTTTAATTCTTTGTTATTTTGTTTTTCTTCAAGGTGATTTGAGCCTAGTTCATGATAAGGTTCTCCTGTTTTTAAGATGTTGTAAGCAATCGTTACTAGTAAATGGGCAGAAGCGATTCGTCCCTTCATTTTTCCTTGCCGTTTGGTAATCCTTTTTCGTTGTGAAGCCATTCGATTATTTTGCCTTGATGTCGCTAATACACATTCTATGGCCATCGTTTTTAAAGCTTTATTTCCTGGTGTGGTTTTACTCGTTTTTTTTTACCAGCACTTTCGTAATTTCCAGGACTCACACCAGCTCAAGAGGCAAGATGTTTAGCTGACTTAAATACGGACATATCTACACCCATCTCCGCAATAAAAGTAGCTGCGGCAGCTTTGATCACACCAGTATACCATCCCATAATTCTACTTCCTTGCGATAAGGGGACAGGAGTTGATCGATTTGTTTTTCCAATTCTTATATGGTTTGTTCTAAATAACCTATATGCTCCCAATGGTAACGCGCAACATATCACGATGATGACGGCGAATACGGCCATTAATTGCATTGGTAATGTCAGTAATACTTGCTTTTGTTCGCCAATCCACCATTTTTCGAAGACCATCGGTCTCTATTTTTTCACCGTTTAGAATCGCTTCAAGGATACGGCGTCCCGATACACCGAAAATATCTGATAGAACGGATGTTAGCTTGATATTAAGCATCTTGAAGAATTTTGTGAATGCGATTCTGCTCTGAGGTGCGATGATGAATCAATTTTTTTAGATAACGAGTAAGATCTCGTAAATCACGAATATCCTCTGGTGGGACAAAATTGCTTTCAATAAGTCCGCATCTTAGAAGCTTGGCAAGCCATTCGGCATCTTTCACATCAGTTTTACGCCCTGGAACATTTTTGACATGTCTGGCATTGGCCAGAACAAGGTGAAAAGAACCTTCAAGTATATTCCATATTGGTCAACAGCCTAATCTTATATAGGAGTTGTTTTTATGTTTGGTATTGTCTTGATATTGCTTATAGCTTCTGCTGGGGGAGTTATTGCTATTACCGGCTTCTTCGTTATATTAGATTGTGGGGAGCATTAAAATTTAAACTCCATTCGATGATTTAAGAGAGCCTTTTGGCTCTTTTTATTTTGAAAAAGTTTTAACTTTGTAAATTTGTGTTTTGCTGTCCGAACCTACCCCTACAGGGATTATTTCTTTAGGATCATGGTCCTTTGCTTACTCTAAGCTATATTTATATTATGTAAACTGGAGAGGATAAAGTTTTCACTTATTATAAAACGGATTTACATAAATATGGGGATGCCTTCACATAATATAGAAGGATTTAAATTCCTTAGTAATAGGGAGGTGATTAGATGTTCTTCAAAAAACGAAAGATTAGAAATAATAAAGACAAACAGGCCGTGACTGAGAATTCACAAGATATTGGCCAGCTGTTTGCTAAGGCTAAAAAATCCAGTGATTTTAAACAATTTCCACTTACGGATGAATCGGGACATTTAATCATTTCTTACTACAATACACTGGTCGATCAACAACAACTCCAACTGAAAATTTTACTGATTTTCCGAGAGACTCCTTTTAAACTAGACAGGCTAGAGAAAATTGATGACATAAAGAAAATCATCGCAATAGAAGATATTGTAATAACGGATAATGGGAACGAAGCTGAATCAAAGTTACTTAAAGGGTATGCGATACTTCAAATGAAGGAAAATGATCAAAGGGTTGCTTTAATTCTCTTATCTAATGATAAAGCTGGATTGCGTGAACAAAATAACGTTGAAAATGAGTTTAGTGTGGTGGGTCCACAAATTGGGTTTCTAGAGAATATTGATGTAAATATACATTTATTAAGACAACAAATAAATACAACTGATCTAATTACGAAGGAAGTAAACATTGGTTCTACTTCAAATACTCGAGTTATTATTGCTCATATTGATGGGATTACGAGTGAGCAGCATGTTAATACCATGACCCAACGGCTTCAAGATATTGATTTTGATGTCATTTTTGATACTTCTCAGCTGCATCAATTTATAGAAGATAATTCCCTTACACCGTTTCCTTTGCTTCTTCCAACTGAACGTGTGGATAGGGCGGTTCAATCTCTTATTAACGGACAAGTAGCTGTTTTAAGTAGTGGGTCGCCATATGTCATTACAGGTCCTTCTACGATCATTGATTATTTTATTTCACCTGAAGATTACTTTCTCCCATGGATTCTTGGATCTTTTTTTCGTTTAATACGGATATGCAGTGTCCTTTTCTCCATTTTTGGAACATCTATTTATATAGCCGTTATCACTTACCATTACGAGATGATTCCAAACGATTTATTCGGTTCACTTAGTGTTTCTCGTTATAATGTCCCGTTTCCACCGGTATTAGAGGTGATTTTTCTGGAATTCACGATTGAACTATTACGTGAAGCGGGAGTCCGGTTACCTACAAAAGTAGGACAAACATTGGGAATAGTGGGCGGTATTGTTATCGGCCAAGCGTCAGTTGAGGCGGCCCTTACAAGTAATGTCTTACTCATTATAGTCGCCTTATCTGCCTTAGCTTCCTTTACTACCCCCATTTATAAAATGTCGAACACTATACGTTTTTTACGTTTTCCTTTAATTCTCTTCGCATCTATTTGGGGGGGACTAGGTATCGTTATCGGGATTGCCTTTTTAATCACTCACCTTACACGGTTAGAATCTTTAGGAACACCCTATACCGTTCCATTTTATCCTTTTAGGCCAGAGGATTTAACGGACAGCCTGATCCGTTCCTCTTATAGTAAAACATCCAAAAGGCCAAATTATTTACGTCCTAAATCAATTTGGAGATACCACCCAGATAATCACAAAAAAAAGAAAAGTGATTTTGATGAATAATCAGGAAAGGGTCATAAAGGTGAAGTAAATGAAATTATGTTTTCTGTTAACTTTTAGCTTAACTTTCTTTTTATCAGGGTGTGGTATACATGAGAGGATCATTGATGAAGTTCAGATAATTGAAGCTCTAGGATATGATCGGGAAGAAGGCAAAGTTAAAGGAATTGCTCTTTACCCTACTTTCGCAGAACAGGGAAATATCAAATTGAAGATTTATAAAACGGTGTCTGATTCATATGAAGACATACTCCCGAGACTGAATGCAAAATCAGCCTATCCTATTGAGACAGGAAAATTAGATTTTGTATTGTTCGGCAAGGAATATGCCACACAAGGGATCGAAGATGTTATCACTAATTTTGCCCGAAATCCAAATACGGCGAGTCGAATGCAGTTGGGCATTGCTGAAAACACAGCCGAAGATATACTTCAATCCAGTAAACATGTGAATCTTTCATTCCATTTAAGTGAAAAAATCAATCAAAACATTGAAAGTGGTAATTTGCCAAAAATGAATCTGCACATGTTTTTGAACAATTTTCATCAAGAAGGGAGGGATCAAATTTTACCTTACTTTATCCTAGAGGAAAATCAAATTAAAATTGACGGGTTAGCCTTATTAAAAAACGGGAAGTACATAAATCATATTAATTTAAGACAGTCCTTAATTCTAAAAACATTAATTGATGGGTCTCAAAATGGACAATATAAAACCAAAATCACGCAAAATAAAAAGGAAGGTTTTATTCTCTTGAAAAACCTGGATGCAAAAACTACATATACGGTTGAGAAAAGCGAAGACATTCCGAGTATATTCATCGATTTAACCATCCATGCAGAGATTGAAAAAGCATCATCCTGGTTTGATTTGAAAAAAGATAAAGATATTGTAAAATTGGAACGAATTTTAAATGCACACTTTAAGGAAGAGGTCCAACGTTTAATTTCACTGGCACAAGGATACAATGTTGATCCCATTGGGTTGGGAGAAAAGGTTAGAGCCACCTCAAGAAATTGGGACTATCAACGGTTTATGGAGATATACCCAGAAGTAAAAACCACTGTACACACAAATATTGACATCCTAAATACAGGTATTGAAGAGTAAGTCTGCATGATAAGAGGAGGAACCACGTGAAATCATTACTAGACGAACGACATTTAGTATCTTCCTTTTACGTTTTCTTTCTGATCTACACGAATATTATTGGCATAGGAATCATGAGTTTTCAACGAGAAATAACGAAGGACGCAGGTTATGATGCATGGATTTCCATCATTTTATCAAGTATAAGCATTCATATACTAGTTTGGATGGTCTATCGTATTCTTGGAATTGCTAAAAATGATGTCATACATGTTCACAAATTTTGCTTTGGAAAATGGATTGGCGGACTGTTCAACATTTTTGTGATTTTCTACTTTCTTATATTAGCGTTAATTGTTTTCCGTGTTTATGTTGAAGTTGTTCAAGTTTGGCTGTTTCCCTTAATGAAGACCTGGCAAATAAGCCTCATTCTTCTAGTCCTCATTTATTACGTTGTATCCGGTGGATTCCGCGTGATTACTGGAATGTGTTTCTGGGGAACTATCATACCCTTTATTATCCTGTTTCCCCTTAATTTTTTTTCATTGGAATTTGCCAATTTTCACAATTTATTACCCGTCTTTAACCACTCTGTGAAGGAAATCGTATCATCCTCTAAAGCTATGTTGTTTCAGTATGTTGGCTTTGAGACCTTATTCATGTTCTACCCATTCATAAAAAATCCAGACAAATCACAAAAATGGGCCCATTTTGGACTTTTGTTCTCAAGCTTACTTTATCTAATAGTAGCACTCATCACATTTGTTTTCTTTAGTGAAGGACAATTAAACCATACAATATGGCCAACATTAGCTCAAATGAAAATTGCGAAATTCCCTCTAATAGAAAGAGTCGAATTTATCGTTGTTTCGATTTGGTTACTTCTCGTATTACCCAATATCAGTGTGAAAATATGGGCAGGTTGTCGTGCTATTAAGAAAGTAATAAATGTGAAACAACGTATAAGTCTGTTCATTGTACTGGTCCTATTCTTTATTATAGCTAATGTGCTCAAAGAGAGGAGTCAAATAGAGCGATTGAATGAAATGTATTCAAACATTGCTTTTTACTTTGTGTATCTATATATCCCTTTTCTCTTTTTGTACATTCATATTAAGCATAAAATAACTAAGTAGGATAGAAAGCTTCTAGAAACTTATAATACAATCTGGGCAGATCGTTTTGTAAGGATTCAACAGAAAAGGTCAGCAGTTACATTGGGGAAGGTGAACCATTCCAAATCACAGAAATTACAATGGATGATCCTAAACTAAGTGAGGTTTTAGTTCGCCTTATTGCGTCGGGGGTTTGTCACACTGATGTGGAGTTAGTATAGTTTCATGGACACATTTTAGTTAAGTCCTTACAATGATTTTTGAGAGGATGTGTCCGTCTTGGAACGTAAGAATACAGGTGAAAAATATAATAATGAATTCAAGAAGACTATTGTAGATCTTGGGTAATTCGGTCAAAGAATTAAGCGGCGAATATGGCGTATCAGAAGTTACCATTTATAAATGGGTTAAAGAATTTATCCCTATCGGTTTAGGGAAAGAGTCTATGACTCCAAAGGAATTAGCTGCCATACAGAAGGAAAACCTTCGGTTAAAGCAAGAAGTTGAAATCTTAAAAAAGGCTATGGCCATATTCGCGAAAAAGTAACCGAGACAGATCTTACCGAATTTATTGAGGAAGACAAGAAACAATATCCCATACAGAAGATGTGTGAAATACTAGAAATCCCAAGAAGCAGCCATTATCAGTCTCCTCAACTTGTCGTATCCAATCGCGAACAGGAAAACCAAGAGCTAACGCAGAAAATTCATCTCATCTACTTAGAAAGCAAGGGACCTTAGGGTGCTCCCAAGATACATAAAATCTTATTAACCAAAGGGTTTTCCCTAAGTCTAAAGCGTGTTCAACGCCTAATGAACAAAGCGAGTATTCGTTCTATCAGGAAGAAAAAATACCGTCCTTATCCATCAAAAGAAAAGATTATTCAGTTAGATAATTTGCTTAAACGAGACTTTACTACCCAGACCATTAATGAGAAATGGGTAGCTGATATTACGTATATCCACACGTTAAAAGACGGATGGTGTTATTTAGCTTCTGTATTGGATCTTCATTCTAAGGAAATAGTAGGGTATTCCTTTTCACGTTCTATGGCGACAGAACTGGTCATAAAAGCTTTCGATAACGCTCACTCTTCACAAAAGCCATCGGAGGGCTTAGTTCTTCATACGAATCTTGGCTCACAATATACAAGCAGTGAGTTTACTCAACATACCCAGAATCATCATATTAAGCGAACCTTTAGCCAGAAGGGTTGCCCGTACGATAATGCAGTATTGAATCTTTTCATGCGATATTAAAGAAGGAAGAAGTCAACCATGTACAGTATCTAGACTACCAAACAGCTAAATTAGCGATATTCCAATTTATTGAAGGTTGGTAAACCGAAAAAGAATTCACAGCAGCTTAGGATATAAAAATCCACAAGCCATTGAAGATCAAATTACAAATACAGCTTAAGATTTAACTTTTTTGTGTCCAAAATATTGACTCAAATCCATGGCTTTGGTAAATCTTTAAAGTATTTAATAATTATTTATTAGGGATTTCTTAAGAATCAACTTGTCTAGCTTTTCACTATATTCAAGTGTTTCCTGATGATTTAGACCTTTCTTAACACCAGTTTCTATAAGTAATTTTCTTAGGCTCTTTATATTTAATTCTAACTCTCTATACATTTTTATTTCGCACATTTTGAATACTCCTTTGTGGGTAACTAATTTCTATTTTAGGATTATATTACAATTATGTAATTATTAAAATGTTTTTTCTTAAACTTGCTAATAAGTAGGGAAATCGACATAAAATTATACTGCAATACGTCACAGTAGAAACAAAGAAAATCGTGAATGGTTGCAAGGTCTTCGAAAGAATTTTTCCCTACAGCTTGAAGGTCATAACCTGTGTGAACGCAGATATAATCTACTCCAAGTTTATCCAGTTCTTTCGCACGACCTTCAATGTCTTTAACTGCGATCATATCAGCAAGGATTTGTTTACCTTGTTTTTTTGCTTCTTCTACAGCACCTTTAATGGACTCGTCTTCAGCTGTACCAAGAATGGTGATGATGTCAGCGCCTGCTGCAGATGCTTGGCTAACTTCATATCAGCTGCATCCATGATTTTAAGATCAGCTAAATGATAGCTATTTACTAACGGTACGATACTCAGTATACTGGGTATGTTACTAAATTGAAAGTATGCACTATTTTATCATATAGTAACAAAAAGTATACTATGGGACATAATAAGAGTTGGAGGTGAAATAAATGCCGAATCTTGGGGAAAAAGTGTTTAATTGTGAAAAAGAATTGACTCTTTCGATTATTGGCGGAAAATGGAAAATGTTGGTATTGTGGCATCTAGGAAAAGAAGGAACCAAACGTTTTGGTGAACTAAAGGCCCTCATGCCTGGTATCACTCAAAGAATGCTTGTTAATCAATTGCGTGAACTTGAAGACCATTTGATTGTTCATCGTGAAGTCTATCCTGTCGTTCCGCCAAAAGTTGAATATTCACTCACTGAGTATGGAAGAAGTCTGATGCCTATTCTGGATGCTATGTATGACTGGGGTAAAGATTATATTGAGAATGTATTAGAAAAAGAAACAGAAAACAAATCGTCTATTCAGTAAAAAAGAGTTTCTCCTAGGGGTTCGAAAAGTGTAAAAAAGTTCATATACTAACAAACCACGGTTAGCTATCTTAATAAAGATGCTGTCCGTGGTTTTTTTTGTATCTCTACGTATTTAAAAGGTTGAAAAAACACAACATATAATAAAGGAATCAGTTACTTGGTATTGGATTCATGTTTATAGTGTTATTTTTAACACTATGTTATACCAATGTATCTATATGTTAATAAAGAACGTACTTTCAAAAGTATAACTTACGTAATATACTGATTTTGCTCAAGTAATAGCGAGCTTAAAGAATACTACCAAACCTTAAGAGAATACTACTACAAGCATGGTGAGATGAAGTGAAACTTCATTTAATAATTTATACATGTTGTTGCTTTTGACGAAAGGAGAGATCCGCATGGGAAAGTTCAAAACTAAGCAGCGAAAAGTTTGTGAAAGATGTCTAACCATCACCATAAATAATGAAACCTGTCCAAAATGTGGACATTCTCAATTAAGAGATATCATTATTACCGGACAAGCTGGGAGAAACAAACGAATCTTACATCCAAAAGTAGGATAACGCAATAGCGAAAACCCTTGTTGTTTTTGTAGGGAAAACGAAGAAAATCAGACATTTTTCTATTTGAAAATGTGGAGGAATGAAAAGTGGATTCTATGACGTTTGTCTTATTTGGGGCAACTGGGGATTTAGCTAAGCGGAAAATCTACCCTGCCTTGTTTAATTTATATTTGAATCAAAAATTACCAGATTCTTTTTTGATCATTGGTGTAGGAATAGACGAAATGTCTGATGTTGATTTTCAAAACCATGTAACAGACTCGCTATACACTTTTTCTAGACACTTGATAAATGATAAATCCGAAAAACAAGAATTTGTAAAGGCATTTCGTTATTGCCAGTTAGATTTCACGAATACTGAAGGGTATAAGAAGTTAGTTGAATTCGTTCAACAAAATGAAAAAGACCAGATTATTGAAGAGAATAGAATGTTCTATCTTTCTGTTGCTCCTGAATTCTTTGATGTAATTGCTTTAAACATAAAGAAGAGTGGCTTAGGTTCGACAAAGGGATGGAAACGATTGATTATCGAAAAACCATTTGGGTATGACTTAAAATCTGCTGAAGATTTAAACGAAAAATTAAGCAAAGCTTTTGAAGAAAACGAAATTTTTCGGATTGACCATTATCTCGGAAAACCAATGGTTCAAAACCTTGAAGCCTTGGAATTTGCCAATCCTGTTCTGCAATCACTTTGGAACAATCGGTTTATTGCCAATGTGCAAATTACGGCTAGTGAAACGGTTGGTGTAGAAGAGAGGGCTGGTTATTATGACCAAGCAGGCGCTATTCGTGATATGGTTCAAAATCATATGCTACAGCTGTTGATGATGACAGCCATGCATCTCCCAAAACAGATTAGTGCAAAAGATATCCGTAATGAGAAAAGAAAAGTTATGGAATCTCTGCGACCATTACAGAAAAATACTGTAGGTATCCACGTCGTTCGTGGCCAATATGGATCAGGTGAAATAAACAGTACACCAGTAGTCAGATACTTAGAAGAACCTGGCGTTGATGCTTCTTCTAAAAACGATACATTCATTGCCGCTCGTCTTTGGATTGATAATTCCTTCTGGGACGGGGTCCCATTCTATATCCGGACAGGAAAAAGAATGACGGAAAAATTAACGCGGATTGTGATTGAATTCAAAAACCCATTAAAGAATTTGTATACCAATGAAATCCAAAATGCTGAACCCAATCTATTAGTTATTAATGTAAGTCCTAATGAAGGTGTTTCGTTGCAGTTAAATAGTAAAAACCCGATAAATGGAAAGTTAGAACCTATTGTTGTTGATTTTTCAGCGAGTAAAAAAGACGTGCCCGAAGCATATGAACTCTTAATATTTGATGCTCTGCGTGGAGATTCTACCTTCTTTGCTCATTGGAACGAAGTGAAATTATCTTGGAAATGGGTACAGCCTATTTTAGAGACATTTGAGGAAAATATTGTTCCACTTCATTCGTATCAATCTGGATCGATGGGACCAGAAGCTGCTCATCAATTATTGGAACAGGATGGTTATAGATGGTGGTAAAAGAAAGATTATGATTATACTTTGAATCCATTCTGCTATAGATGAAAAACTCAAAAAATATAGAAATACTCAAGGAGGATTAATGATGAAGGTCGGATTAATTGGATTAGGAAAAATGGGGCTAAACTTAGGAAAGAACCTAATTGACCATAAACATGATGTAGTAGCATTTGATCTAAATACAAATACTATTGAAGAAATTAAAAAATACGGAGTTGAAGGAGCATCCAGTTTACAAGATCTTGTTCAATCATTAGAAAAGCCACGAGTTGTTTGGATAATGGTCCCACACTCCGTCGTTGATTCAGTTATTAGTGAAATCACACCATTTCTAAGTGAAGGAGATGTCGTCATTGAAGCTGGTAATTCGCATTATAAGGAATCCATTCGTCGTTACGAACAGTTGAAGAAAGTTGGAGTGAGCTTTATGGATGCCGGTACTTCTGGGGGGATGGAAGGTGCCCGCTATGGTGCTTGTTATATGATTGGTGGAGATCCTGAAGCATGGAGCATTGTCGAGCCGATTTTTAGAGATACAGCTGTAGATAATGGGTATTTATATGCTGGGAAATCTGGTAGTGGCCACTTCTTAAAAATGGTCCACAATGGAATAGAATACGGAATGATGGCCGCCATTGGTGAAGGATTCGAAGTCCTGGAAAAAAGCGATTTCGATTTTGACTATGAAAAAGTGGCACGGGTGTGGAATAACGGTTCTGTCATCCGCTCATGGCTCATGGGATTGACAGAACGCGCATTTTCTAAAGATGCAAAATTAGATGAAATTAAGGGCATTATGCATTCTTCTGGGGAAGGGAAATGGACAGTTGAAACCGCTTTGGATCTTCAAACAGCTACCCCTGTTATCGCTATGTCTTTACTAATGCGTTACCGTTCATTAGACAATGATACATTTACAGGTAAAGTGGTAGCTTCCCTTCGTAATGAATTTGGCGGACATGCTGTGGAAAAATCATAAAGCCATCTGCTGTATATGTCTTTCGTTAAAATGAGCCGGAAATTCATTGGATTTTTAGTTTGGTATATCCCCAAAATTGGTATATTTACTTAAGTCGTTGATAGTGCTAACTATGTTAATTGAAGCGGAAGGAGCGAGACTCCTCGAAAATGCATTCACATTTTCTCGTGCGGTGCCTATTCACGGATGATGATTCAACGTCCTGCGGGAAAAACAGGACAAGGGAGACCCCGCAGCCGCACAGCGCCGAGGAGGCTCCCGGCTCGCCCGCGGAAAGCGAGCACCTGGAGCCAACAGACAAGTTTAACAGAGCAAAAAAATAAAACAATAATATTGAGGTGTGACATCATGAACATATTTGATGCAAAAATCATTAACACACAATATGGTTTAGAAACCTATTTAGACATGGTGAAGAATATCGAAGTAAAAGAACTCCATTCTCCATCAGATAATGAGCCCTTTTATGAAATAGTATTAGGGATAGAGTATTTTCTTCTAAGGGACGGAAAATATTATGATAGTGAAAGGAATTATTTTCGGATTCAAATGAGCGAAGATTTTAATTCAATTACGTTAAGAGAGACAGATACCGAAAGTTTATTTGCTGTCAAAACCGAACACGAGAGAGACTCAACTAAGCTACTGGTTGGAGAATGGCTTATAAAAACCAATGCTTTCAAGCAAGTAATAAGTGAACTGATCCAACAAAAGAAAATGGAGAATGTTCAAAATGAGGGAGACACTCGAAAAGTATTAGGAACGATAAGATTCTTGGAAATATTACTTGAAATCAAAACAGAAGACATACTAAGTGCCAATGTAGTGAGGGACCATTGAGTTTTCTTAATACTAACTATCTTTTAATGTACGCTATTGATAATTACACGGTCCCACTAAGGATTTTTCAAAATTGAAAAGGGGGAGTTTAAATGTGTTTTTAAAAACTCCCTTATATACTGTAGAAAAGGAGAATGCACTAACATGAAACGTTTTACTATGCCGAGAGACCTTTTTTAGGGAAAAGGATCTCCGATTGAAGCAGCTAAGCTAAATTTGATTGAAAGGGGAAGTAATGTATGACTATTTCGTTTGATTACTCCAATGCATTAGCATTTATGAAAAAGAGTGAAGTAGATAATCTAAGTGAATTTGTAAAAGTGGCTCATAAAATGCTACATGAAAAAACAGGCCCCGGCTCTGATTATCTTGGTTGGGTCCATTTGCCACTAAACTATGATAAGAGTGAATTTGAAAGAATTAAACAAGCTGCTGAAAGAATCAAGAAACATTCAGACGCAATGGTTGTAATTGGTATTGGTGGTTCGTATTTGGGTGCAAGATCAGCTATAGAAGCTTTGTCCCATAGCTTTCATAACCAAATGAACGATAAGACAAAAGTGTATTTTGCCGGTCACAATATCAGTTCTACTTATATATCTCATTTATTTGAACTATTAGAGGGGAAAGATATCTCTGTTAACGTCATTTCCAAATCAGGAACAACGACAGAGCCAGCCCTTGCTTTCCGTATTTTTCGTGACTATATGGAGAAAAAATACGGAAAAGAAGAGGCGAGAAAACGTATTTTTGCCACTACAGATCAGGAAAAAGGAGTATTAAAAAAGCTCGCGGACAAAGAAGGATATGAAACGTTTGTTATTCCGGATGATGTAGGTGGAAGGTATTCTATGCTAACAGCAGTTGGTCTCTTACCAATTGCCGTAGCAGGACTTGATATTGATCATATGATGGAAGGGGCAGCAGCAGCAGCCCGTAAATACAACAATTCTGATTTATTGACAAATGAGAGCTATCAGTATGCTGCGGTCCGAAATGTACTCTACAATAAGGGAAAAGCAATTGAAGTGCTTGTTAACTATGAGCCCTCCCTTCACTACGTATCGGAATGGTGGAAGCAGCTGTTTGGGGAAAGTGAAGGAAAAGATCAAAAGGGGCTATTCCCTGCTTCCGTTGATTTTTCAACGGATTTGCATTCCATGGGGCAATATGTACAAGAAGGTCGACGAAACCTTTTAGAAACGGTTTTACAGATTAAGAAACCTCGAATTGAAGTGACTATTCAGGAGGATCCAGAAAATATTGATGGATTAAACTTCCTGGCAGGTAAGACGATGGATGAAGTCAACAAAAGTGCATTTCAGGGTACCCTTATGGCCCATATAGATGGAGAAGTACCTAATCTCGTGATTGAACTGGATGAAATGAATGAATACACTTACGGTGAGATGGTTTACTTTTTTGAGAAGGCATGTGGGATTAGTGGCCATCTATTAGGAGTTAACCCATTTGACCAGCCTGGAGTCGAAGCATACAAGAAGAATATGTTTGCTTTACTTGACAAACCTGGTTTTGAAGCAGAAAAAGCTACTCTCATGGAGCGTTTATCAAAATAATGATTGGTTTTGTATTAATAAAAATATTGTTACCAAAAACCATATTTTTTGTAACAATATTTATGAGAAATACTGATGCTTGATTTTACTAATTTTATAGGTTACCAAAAATAATTACCAAAAGTTTTACCAAATACTTTGCAAAAATGATGTCTCTTGTACAATTAGATTATTAAATTGTGCAGGAAGCTTCTTTATGATAATCGGTTATGCTCGAGTTTCGACAGTTGACAAAATTTAGACCGACAAATTATATTACTTTCCGAGTGCGGCTGTAAAAAAATGGTTCAAGAGAAATTTACTGGGACTACAAAGGAGAGAGATGGACTTTACTCTTTGCTAGATGTAATAAGTCGTCTGGATGCTTGTTCCCCCTTTTAATCTCATGACTATGTATACTTTAAAAATTTGTGGTAAATCTTTTCGTATTGTTTCTCGCGTTACGTTTAACTCTCTGCTTAGTTCCAAAATTTTGACTGTTTTAAATTCATGTAGTTGTTTCATGATTTCACTTTGTCTATCTTGTGGAAGCATTTCTCCACCTCCAAATTTTAACCTTACTTTTCACTCGTGAAATTTGGTTCTGGTGCAAAAATAATGAAATAGAACATAATAGTAATATCCTGTTAACTTTGGGATTAAGCAGCTACTCCGAACAACTTATGAATGAATTCAACCTCATTTTGGGCAGAATTTGCCCGTTGATGAGGTTGATCTTTTTTAACCATATGCATAGCTTCGATACCACTCAAAATATAGGTGGCTGTTCGAAACGATTTCAATCTTAACATGGAACGGACCCGTTTTTTTATAAAACGATGATCTTGTTCCACAATGTTGTTCAGATACCGTATTTGTCGTACTCGTATGCCTTCTGGCATACTTTTTTCTTCTTTTAACTCTTGAATCGCTACAGGATAAACTGGGTTCTTATCAACCGTAATCACACGTGGAGTTGTAGAATGGCAAGTAGCCAAGGCTTTCTTAAAAAAGCGCTTGGATGCTTGTTTATCTCTTAATTCACTTAGATAAAAATCAATCGTATTCCCTTCTGAATCAACTGCACGATACAAATACATCCATTTTCCTTTTACTTTTTTGTATGTTTCATCTACTCTCCACGAGTCATTGGTCTGCTTGAGATGCCGACGAATTCTCTTATCTAAATCAGGGCCATATTGATGTACCCAACGCATAATCGTTGCACCAGGGTTTTTTGGATCTGTATTCTAATGAGGTTATGTAATTAAGCTTTTGACCATTTCGATTTAAGTTCAACCCCAGCAGCCTTCAAGGTTGTATAAAGCGGACAGCGGGAATCGGTAATTCTCTGTAATTCAGCTATCCTTTCTTCAGTTTCACTTGTTTGTACTTTGGTATCAATAGTCACCTTTTCGAAATAAGGCTTAACGTTTGGATCCCCCATAAATCCCCTTCGATCGACAACGCCACGAATATCAAATTCAATTCCTTGAAGGTCAAACTTTAGTTCCTTAGCCACTACATTTGCAACGACATTTTCACAGCCAGACAAAGCGCATAGGAAAGTAGTTAATGGGTCGGGACCTGTATCCTCCCCTCCCATTGCAGGTGGCTCATCAATAGTGATTGTATGTTGGTCAGATTTTGCAATAGTTTGCATTCCCTTAGATTTTCCAGTTACATGAAAGTTTAATTTATTTTCCAAAAAAATCATCCTTCCTTTACGCTCATTTTGGAACAGACTTATTCTGTCCCAAATAGAATATAGATATTCACGTATAGGAAAAAAAGATGACCTCAATAAGAGAGTCCTGTAAAAAGTCCCGATTTCTCAAAGGCAGTATTAAAAAGAGCACCCAATGAATGTTTTTATATTTATTATGTGCTCTTTTTTCTTATTTTACTTTCAAAGCCTCCTCCAGGTTACTGGGAGGCCTTTTTCACATTGACCGTGATGCAGTCAGGCAAGTTTGTATTCGCATGCCAAATAAACTTTGCCCTGGTTAAACCATGAACCCTTTTCATTTCCGCATTCTTATGTTCAATTAGCAAGCGCACCTTTTTCCGTTCCTTGTAGTCATCCGATTCAAGGAATTTCATCTGCCTTTTATGTTCTTCGGATTTAATTGAAATCGAATAGGTTTTGCTTTTTCCCCGTTCTTGCCTTTCTGGTGGTCCACTGTCCGGCTGGACATTGAACCTGGTCTTTTTCCTTATCGTACCTAAAAGAGGCCTCTTCACGTGTTCCATAAACAGATAGATTCAATGGGATATAGGCTTTTATCTTTTCCTGAATAGGCTGTATCTGCCGAATACATTTTCAATTTCAAGGGAATGTTTCTGGCTTGCTTCTACCAGGGATTTGAACTATTTCCCATCATCTTCTATTTCCAGGCGTTCAGTTACACCCCGTAATCATTTCTTCTTCAGTCAAAGCGAGATGGCTTTTATATCCCGTGAAATTTTTGGTGGTGGATTTCCAGGCAAAGCGGGCATCGGGATCCACGGCAGACTGAATTCCCTTTTTCGCTAATAGGCATTCGTCTTCCACAATTTGTTTGGCAATTGTCATCTTTTCGTTTATGGCGCCTTTGGCGTAAGGAATTTTTTCTTCGACCATTTCGACGAGTTCAGCCAGATAATGAAGCATTTCTTTGGCAAGTGTTTCATCGGAAGCTTCTTCGAGCTTGGGTAAAGTAGGCAATTCCTGATATACCTTTTTATTTTTCTTTTTAACAGCTCGTATTAACCTGTTCGCTGCTTCGTCAATACTTTGATTCGCTTTTGCTTGGATGCATTCATAAGAATGGGTGGAATCTAGGATGATAGACTTTGATTTAATCAGCCCTTTATCAATACATTGATTTATTATGGCGTCTACAACCTTTACTACATTATCGGCTCCAAGCCGGTGATTTCTAAACCGGCTTAATTGGGAAGGGTCGGAGGACATCCTCCGGATTTAATCTAAGAAACCATTTATAAGCAAGATTAACCCGGGCGTTCTCTATCACTGTATCATCAGACAGTCTATAAAGCGCCTGAAGAAAGAGCAGGATAAAAAGTAGTTCATGAAATAGAACAAAAAAACACATTTATTTTGTATGAAAGATGGTAGTATTAGAATGGCAAACCCCTTTATAAATCATTACTTGCATAGGGTATACTGTTTAGGAAAGGATGTGGTTTATCATGGATACAATGAAGGCGGTAGGACTTACCCGGTACCTTCCAATTGGAAATCCAAAAAGCCTGGTAGACGTAGTTATAGAGAAACCAAGAGCGACGGGTCGTGACATTTTGGTTAAAGTAGTCGCCATATCGGTCAATCCGGTTGACACCAAGGTGCGGGCGCCTAAAGACAAAGTTGAAGAAGTTTCTAAAATTTTAGGTTGGGATGTAGCAGGAATTGTTGAAGAGGCGGGACCGGATTGCTCGTTGTTCCGTCCAGGTGATGAAGTTTTTTATGCTGGTAGTATTGCACGACAAGGCGGAAACAGTGAATATCATCTGGTTGACGAACGAATCGTTGGACGCAAGCCCGCTTCCTTGAATTTCGCGGAAGCAGCAGCCCTTCCTCTAACCTCTATCACAGCTTGGGAAGCGTTATTTACCCGAATGTTAATTTCCCAAGATCCGCGTGCCAATGAAGGAAAGTCCCTGCTGATCATTGGGGCAGCCGGGGGTGTAGGGTCCATTGCCACTCAGCTTGCAAAACAAGCGGGGCTTACTGTAATCGGGACTGCTTCCCGGCCGGAAACTGTCAATTGGGTTAGATCAATGGGCGCCGACTATACCATCGATCACCATGACCCGCTACTTCCGCAGCTTCAAGCAATTGGGTTTCCAAACGTACCGTACATTTTCTGCCTGAATGCTTTGGAGAAACACTGGGCCGGCATCAGCGAAGCCGTTTCTCCCCAAGGGGTTGTATGCGCAATTGATGATCCGACCTCTCCGCTTGACCTCAAACTGCTCAAGCAAAAAAGCGTCACCTTCGTGTGGGAGTTTATGTTTACGCGCTCGCTTTATGAAACGGACGATATGATTGAGCAGCACCTGTTGCTTAATCGGATCGCTGATGCAGTGGACCATCAAAAATTGAAGACAACGCTCGCCGAAGTGCTTGAACCCATTTCAGCAGAGAATCTTCGTAAAGCCCACAAGTTATTGGAGAGCAATAGGACGATTGGCAAAGTTGTTCTAGAGGGTTTTGTTTAAAAACCTGTTCGTGGAAAGTACAAAATAATAGAATTCCGTTGCCCGATAAATCGGTGATACGATTATAAGCAATGGGAAATAAATAAAAGGCCGACTGCTGTGAACTACACCCCAATTGCTAGACTTAACTAACAATTGGAGGTGCAGTTCACAGCTAAGTGGAAAGCACCGGCAAGAATTTTATCAAAAGTATTTTTAGTTACAAAAGTAACGCCAAGCAGCGTTGCTTTTGTAACTCTTGCACCCGTTCGTAATATAAGGTTAGCCAGATTTTTCTGGTTGACCTTTTTTCATATGGTCTTAATATAACGGTAGTCGGGGTAGAACGTCGCACCCGTGGGATTTAATCCCGTCAGCTAAACTGTTTACCCCCTACTTGTATAACCATGTTTCAGGCTGGTTGGGACAACGATCCCGTTTAACAAGCGAACCTATGACATTACAAAAAGCCCTAGGGGATACAGACTAATATTGTATTTCTAGGAGGAGATAAAGTATGAATTCAGTCATTGGTCTGGATGTATCAAAAGGAGAAAGTCAGGTACAGGATTTTTATATAAGGGTAAACCATATCGTAAGAGCATTAGTATTAAACACGATCTTGAAGGTTTAGGGACATGAGGTGGAGAGAGCAGCTGGCGGTTATCAACCTTCGGTTGTTTTAGAATCAACTGGGCACTATCATACTCCCGTTATTCAGTTTTTAGAGGAACAAAAATATGTTTATATTATTGTTAATCCCCTTATCTCACACAGGGGTAGCGTCAGGAAAATGCGGATTTACAACGTTAAGCCGATTTTCCTGACAATTACCTGGTTTTTAACAACGTTAAGTAATTATTAATGGTCTTAATGAATCTGCCGAGACAAATTTTTCTGATTTAAAATGGTATTCTCCTAGTAAATTTATGTGTTCCCATCCTAAAGGAGACATTTGGTGTAACAAGTCTTCATTAAAATCTCCTAATTCCTTTTTATGTTCCACTGCTTTAGTAAGGTGTAGGGTATTCCAAACACTTATAGCATTGATAATAATATTTAACGCACTGGCTCTTTGTAGTTGATGCTGTATCGTTCGGTCCCTAAGTTCCCTTTGTTTTCCAAAGAAAATAGCTCTTGCGAGTCTATTCATAGCTTCTCCTTTGTTTAAGCCTTTTTGAATCTTTCGTCTTAAAGATTCACTAGTTAGGTAATTAAGAATAAAAATCGTCTTTTCGATCCTTCCCATCTCAAGTAAGGCTGTAGCTAAACTGTTTTGCCTCGAGTAAGAGCCTAACTTTCCCATAATAAGTGATGCTGAAACAGTTCCTTCTCTTATAGAATGAGCTAATCGTAAAACATCCTCATAATTTTCTTTAATAATTTTTATATTGATTTGACCGCGTAAAAAGGACTCTAATTTTGGATACTCGTTTGCCTTTTCTAATGTAAAAAGTTTTGAATCTGAAAAATCTCGTATTCTTGGGGCGAATTTAAAGCCTAATAGGTGCGTTAATCCAAAAATTTGATCTGTATAGCCAGCTGTGTCAGTGAATTGCTCTTCTATATTTAAGTCGGTCTCATGATGCAATAAACCATCTAGAACATGAATAGCATCTCTTGAATTGGTATGAATAATTTTTGTGTAATACGATGAGAACTGGTCACTGGTAAATCGATAAATTGTAGTTCCTTTTCCTGTTCCGTAATGAGGATTTGCGTCTGCGTGCAAGGATGAAACTCCAACCTGCATTCTCATTCCATCTGACGAAGAAGTTGTACCGTCACCCCAATAGGAAGACAAATTTAGCTTGTGATGAAAATTCACTAATACGGCTTGCGCCTTATTCATGGCATCTTCATGCATTCTCCATTGAGATACATATCCCTCACATAACAATTGGTCCTGATGGTCAATGGCTAAATATAGTTGAATATTGAATCATTTCTTAATGAACTACCATGAAAATAGATTTCTGGAATTTAGGGGAAAAGGCAATACTTAAGAAGACGCGAAGGGGCTTGGTAAGGGCAGACCAAGAACAGCTCCGAAGGATCCAGAAGAAAAAATCAGACGTTTAGAGGCGGAGAACGACATGCTAAAAAAGCTCTTAAAGATGTAAAAGGGGGAATGAAGGCAGTAACGACAAGGAAAAAGTATGAGGTAATTAGGGAAATGTCCAAGGAACACTATCCTATTCAGTTATTATGCGAAATTGCACATATATCAAGAAGCGGATATTACAAATGGTTAAAACGTAAAATATCCCCTTCTGAAAAGCAACTGGATGATGTAGAGATTAAGAAAAAAATTATAGGATGCTACAATAAACTCAAAGGAATCTATGGGTATCGAAGAGGAAAATGTATGGCTGGATTAAACCTACGGTTTAAACCTGAACCACAAGCGTGTCCAGCGTCTTATGCGGGAGCTAGAGTTAAAGTCCCTTTTCCGAAAAGGAAACCTTATTACGGGAAGAAAGAAGCATATGTCATTTCTAAAAACCTTTTAATAGGGATTTTCATGCATCCAGATTTAATGAGAAATGGGTAACTGACATTACATATTTGATTTTTAATAGACAGAGACTTTTCCTATCCACCATAAAAGACCTCTATAACAATGAAATCATTTCTTACCAAGTCAGCCGGAGAAACGACTTAAAACTTGTAATAGTAACAATAAAAAAAGCAAAGAAAAAACGGAATGTTAAAGGAACTCTTCCGCATTGCGACCAGGGGTACCAATACACTTCCCACCAATACAATAACCTATTTGAAAAAATATAAAATGCAATCCAGTATGTCAAGAAAGGGAAACTGCTGGGATAACGCTTGTATGGAGAATTTCTTCAGCCACTTTAAATCGGAGTGTTTCTATATGAACTCTTTCGGTACCTCTGAAGAGGTTCGAGGTGCTGTAAGTATGTATATTCGATTCTATAACCATCATCGCTTCCAGAAAAAATTAAACAACCTGAGTCCATATCAATATAGAACACAGGTTGCTTAATTGGTCTTTTTTATTTCTGTCTATTTGACTGGGGTCTCTCCACAATACAGAGATCATCTTCTTTAGGCTGCCTAATCCCTTTTTTAAAAATGTCCTTTACAAAGGGTACACTTTACAACTAGCCTACTTCTTAACCAATATAGACAAGAAGAGACGATCGCTTCTCAATTAAGGATTAGTTGACCATAATCCTGAAGTCTTTACTAGGACTCTTGGATGAAGCTTTAACCCGGCTACAAGCAGCTCTGCTAAATCCTCTGGTTGCATAACATTTTCAGGATTTCCACTAATAAGATTGGTTTCAATGGCCAAATCAGTTGCAACTGTACTTGGTGTTAATGCCGTTACACGGATATTATGCTTTCTTACCTCTAGCATGAGTGATTCCGTTAGTCCTAAAACAGCAAATTTAGAAGCGCTGTAAGCACTTGTAACAGGTGCTCCTTTTTGGCCCGCAGTAGAGGAGATATTCACAATATCTCCTGATTTTCTTTCAATCATATCAGGTAAAACGGCTCTTGTTACATTATATACACCCATCAAGTTTACTCGGATGATGTTTTCCCATTCTTCAGGAGTTAAATCAAGAAAACCGCCAAATTTAGCTATACCTGCATTGTTGATTAAAATATCAATAGAACCTAGGTCTGATTTGATGTGTTCAACAGCTTGATGAACTGCTTCAAGATCGGCTACATCTGCTGTTGCTGCTGAAACGTTCACATCATATTGCTCTAGTTCCGCAGTTACCTTTTCAAGATTTGACATCGTTAATCCAATCAATCCTAAATGAACTCCTTCTTTTGCTAAAGCAATCGCAGTAGCACGCCCGATTCCTCTGCCTGCCCCAGTAATTAAAGCAGTTTTTCCTTTTAATGAAATCATGCTATCATTCCTTTTTAAAAAATTTTAGAATAATTGTTAATAATAACAAAATAATGTTTTAAAGACTAACCAAAAGACCGCAAAGTTTCTTTAGTATGTCTGCGGTCTTTTGGTTATTACATTCTTAGGACTATGTTTTATTCAAGATTGGCATGTCTGCCATACATCTTATTGGTATCTAATCCCTTTTTCTCCATGAATCTCAAGATGACGGCATCATAAAAAAGTAAAAGGGTCTGCTCAAATAGTGAGCCCATTGGTTGGATGGTTTTATAATCGCCCTCTGATTGGTCTTTCGGGGATCCAGGCAATTTAATGGTGATATCTGCAAACTGTCCAATAGTGGAATCAGGGAATATCGTGACAGTTGCAATTTTACCACCAATGCTTTTTGCTTTTTCAGCCATGGAGACTAAGCTTTTCGTTTCCCCGGATCCGGATCCGATGATTAAGATATCCTCTTTTTCAAAGTTGGGAGTTACAGTTTCACCGATTACATAAGAATCAATTCCCATATGCATCATCCGCATGGCGAAGGATTTGGCCATGAATCCTGATCTGCCTGCACCGGCGACAAAAACCTTTTTCGATTCAAGTATCCCGTTGACGAGTTTTTCAGCTTCTTCATCTGCGATTAAGTCAGCTGAATGATTAAGCTCTTTTAAGATTTCTGCTAAATATTGAGTCGTCTGCATTTTAGGATTGACCTGCTGTAACCGTTTGTTCTTTGATCATTTGTTGCATTTTGGCAGCAGCAGCTTTTTTATCAGCTTGTCCAGTAATCCCGCCGCCTACAATGACAAGGTCTGGATTTACTTTAATGACTTCTGGAAGTGTTTCTAATTTAATGCCGCCTGCGATGGCCGTTTTAGCATTTTTAACCACACTTTTGATGGTTTGTAGATCTTCAAAAGAATTTTTTCCGACTGCTTGAAGATCGTAGCCCGTGTGAACACAAATATAATCCACGCCCATAGTATCCACTTCTTTAGCACGTCCAGCAAGGTCTTTTACCGCAATCATATCGACAAGGACTTTTTTACCCTGTTTTTTCGCTTCTTCTACAGCACCTTTAATCGACATATCTTCAGCCGTTCCAAGAATAGTGATGATATCAGCACCTGCTTCGGAAGCTTTCATCACTTCATATCCAGCAGCATCCATAATTTTCAGGTCTGCTAATACTTTTAAGTTAGGGAATGCTTCTTTTACTGCCTTTACAGCATGGAGACCTTCGTTGATCACAACCGGTGTTCCGATTTCTACGATATCAATATGCTCCTCTACTTCTTTTATCAATTCGATTGCTTCTGGAATGTTGACTAAATCTAATGCTAATTGTAATTCCATCTATGTTTCACTCCTCATAATTTTTTAAGTTTGTTGCACAGTAGTAATTATGCCCATTACTCACTTTCATTTCTCCTGGCAACCGTAACCAATGCTCTTGTTAACAATGGTACAGTGTAAGTATAATGTGTATATTAAAAGTGTGAAAGTACGCACTTTTAATATACATAGTGTTAAAAAGTATACTATTAGTTATTCTATATAGAAGTGGAGGTGAAACAAATGTCACGTATTCAGGAAAAAATGTTTAACTGTGAAAAAGAATTAACGCTTTATGTTATTGGTAGTAAATGGAAAATATTGATTTTGTGGCATTTAAGAAAAGAGGGAACGAAGCGATTTGGTGAGCTGAAGGCTCTTATGCCGGGCATTACTCAACGATGCTTGTTAACCAATTACGCGAGCTAGAAGAAACCTCATTGTTGAACGAAAAGTCTATCCTGTTGTTCCGCAAAAAAGTGGAATATTCATTGACCGAACAAGGAAAAAGCTTAATGCCAATACTCGATTCCATGTATGAATGGGGTAAAAATTATATGGAGAATGTGATGGATACTCCTGCCAATAAAAGTGCGTCTATTAAATAGCAATCGTTCTAAAAAGAGGGGATTTAAAAAAAACCACAAGTAGACTTTTAATAAGTCAAGACTTGTGGTCTTTTTATTTGCAATGATCCAGTGCATAAAGGAAATAAAGGAATACAATCTGGAAAAAGGTAAATAATAATCCTGTAAAGGATTTTAGCTGAACTGTTTTATAGTAAGGAAACATGAATAATACATATTTTCAGGTGAGATGATGAAAAAATTTGTTGAGTATGTTTTTTTAACTTTGGGGGCGTCAATCGTTGCTATGGGATTAGAAACGATGTTAGCACCAAACGGGCTAGTAGATGGTGGTGTAACAGCGTTATCGATTATGGCCAATGCTTTATGGGGAATCCCAATTTATGCTGTATTTTTGGGCTTAAATATTCCTATCTTAATTTTTACAGCTAAAGAAGTGGGTAAAACCTTTGTAATTAGAACTCTATATGCAAATATCATTACTACCGTTGGTTTAGTACTATTTAAATCGATTCCTCCTATTACTAAATCTGAAGTTCTAATTGTTTTATACGGTGGGGTAATCTTAGGAGTTGGGATAGGAATCGTTGTAAAATTTGGCGGTGCAATAGATGGCACTGAAATGCTGGCGATTTGGTTTAACCAACACTATCGATTTCCGATTGCCTCATTTTTATTAGTCGTAAATGCTTTCATATTTACGATTGCGGCGGTTGTCTATACATTGGAACAGGCCATGCTTTCTCTAGCAGTTTTTTATATAGTGACGAAAATGATTAATTATGTTTTAGATGGATTAAATCATGGAAAATCTGTCATGATCATTTCAGAAAAACCTGATGAAGTTGGAGATAGTATTATCAATCATTTAAATATCAGCATCACATTTTTATATGGAGAAGGCGGTTTTTTAGGGGAAAGAAAGAAGGTTATTTATTGTATTACGAACAGGTTTCTTTTTTCCAAATTAAAAAGTGTCGTTTTAGCAGCAGATCCATCAGCTATTATGGAGGCGTCCTATGTTTGTGAAACATCTGGTATAGATAGGTCGCTTATACAACCGAAAGCAAATCCTTCTAAATAATAAAGCTTAATATTTGCTTATATTAATTAGCCTCATGTCGATACTTGTGTATATCGCCCGTTATAAACCAATCCTCAAAGCTTTGATAAATGAATGTGCAAACGACAAGGGCAAAGAGTCAGCAGTAAGCAAAACATTACAACGAGTCGTGAACCCAAGGATATTCCTTTATTTATCATGAGTCGATAAAACTATTATTTAAATAATGACTCCAAGGTAATTTTGAAAGATCTTCGTAAATAACGAAGATTTTTTTATTTTAAATCCTCTAATTGAAAATCTCACAACACCATATGGTATATAAAAGTATACTAAGTATATTTTTAAACATTATATAATAAAAAAGTGCGTACTTTTAATTATTTGTTGTAGATATTATACTAATATCAATGCAGCAACCAATCTTTTTTAAGCGGCAATTGTTAAGATGAAAAGGGACATATACCATTAGGCCTTTTAACAGGGGAATGAAGAATTCTCCTTTGTATTTTGAAAATAAAATCGGATTTAGGATAAATCTAATCTTTCTAAACTGTAACAACTTCCAATACAGTTGTTAGGTGGAAGTTATACGCATTATTAATGAATGCAGAAAGGAATGAAACGATAAGTGGAAGGAAAAAAGCAAAACATCGAAAAGTTTGCGAAAGATGTTTAACGATCACTACAAATGATTAATGTCCTCAATGTGGCTATGACCATTTCCGGAAAGTCATTTTCATGGTGCAAGTTGGGTGAAATAATCAAGTGTATAAAGCGGATGCAGGGTAGCGAAAGTCTTCAAACATTTAGATCGTAAAAAATTTGATGTGCCTTATATGGTTACCATAACCAACAATTAATCAAGTATTAGAGTAGGTACCTACCTTTTCTATTGCAAAATGTTTTGAAAAATGGAGGAATGAAAAGTGGATTCTATGACCTTTGTTTTGTTTGGAGCAACGGGTGATTTGGCCAAAAGAAAAATTTATCCGGCTCTTTTTAATTTGTTTTTAGATAAAAAGATGCCCCAGTCATTTTCAATTATTGGGTTAGGCAGGAGAGAACTATCGGATGGTACATTTCAAACAAATGTAGAACATTCATTAAGAACATTTTCTAGACGCTTTATCGAAGATAAAGCTAAATTAAAAGAATTTATCGACGCGTTTCGTTACAGCCAATTAGATGTAACGGATGTGGAAGGGTATCAAGAACTGCTTAATTTGGTTCAGAGGCGTGAACGGGAGTTAAACATTCCTGAAAATCGATTATTCTATCTGTCTGTTGCACCCGAGTTTTTCGATGTAATCGCCTCTAATATTAAAGAAAGCGGATTGGGAACGACCAATGGATGGAAACGCCTGATTATTGAAAAGCCGTTTGGGCATGATATGGTTTCCGCCCAAGATTTAAATCAAAGGCTACGCAAATCTTTTAGCGAAGAGGAAATTTACCGGATAGACCATTATCTTGGCAAAACAATGGTTCAAAACCTCGAAGCATTGGCATTTACCAATCCTGTACTTCAATCCTTATGGAATAATCAGCACATAGCCAATATACAAATAACGGCTAGTGAAACGGTTGGAGTAGAAGATAGAGCGGGCTACTATGATCAAGCCGGAGCCATCCGGGATATGTTCCAGAATCATATGCTGCAAATGTTGATGATGACGGCCATGCATTTACCAAAAACGACAAGTGCGGCAGATATCCGGAATGAAAAGAGAAAGGTGATGGAATCATTGCGGCCTTTGCAGAAAGAGGATGTCGGTTCTCAAGTTGTCCGTGGCCAATATAGTGCCGGAGAAATGAATCATGAGCCAGTGGTTGGATACAGGGAGGAACCTGGGATTGATTCTTCCTCTGTCAATGATACTTTTGTTTCCGCCCGTTTATGGATTGATAATGATTTTTGGGGTGGAGTTCCTTTCTATATCCGTACAGGAAAGAGAATGAAGGAAAAGTCGACACGTATCGTCATAGAGTTTAAAAATCCAGTGAAGGAATTGTATGGATCCAATCAACAAACGGAACCAAATCTATTAATTGTCAATATCAATCCCAATGAAGGGATATCGTTGCAATTAAATAGTAAGAATCCGCTAAAAAACGGGAAAATTGAGCCTATTTCAATTGACTTCTCAACAGGAGCAAAAGACATACCCGAAGCTTATGAACTCTTAATCTTTGATGCATTACGCGGTGACTCGACATTCTTTGCCCACTGGAATGAAGTGGAATTATCGTGGAATTGGGTGCAGCCAGTTTTAGAAGCGTTTGAGGAAAACACAGTCCCCTTACATTTGTATCGTTCAGGTTCGATGGGGCCGGGTGCTTCGGATGAACTTTTAAAAGAGGATGGGTTTTATTGGTGGGAATACCAAGGGTCTAAGTATAAGATGATTTCAAAAGATCAATCAGTAAAAGCATTAAAAATACCATAACAACACGAATAGTACAGGAGGACAAGAGGATGCAAGTTGGATTAATCGGCTTAGGGAAAATGGGGTTAAACTTAGGGAAAAATCTAATTGACCACAACTACGAAGTAGCCGCCTTCGATTTAAATGTTAATGCTGTAGAAGAAATCAGTAAGTACGGTGCTATAGAAACATCGAGTTTTACGGAACTTATTAAAATCCTGGACGGACCCAGAATTATCTGGATCATGGTTCCGCACGCTGTTGTCGATTCAGTTATAAATGAGATCACTCCATACTTGAGTAAAGGCGATATCATAATCGAAGCTGGTAATTCTCATTATAAGGACTCCATTCGCCGCTACGGCCAGCTAAAGCAAGTTGGTGTAAGCTTTATGGATGTTGGTACATCCGGGGGAATGGAAGGAGCGCGTAACGGAGCTTGTTACATGGTCGGCGGGGATGCAGAAGTTTGGAGTATGGTTGAACCCATATTTCGAGACACAGCGGTAGAAAAAGGATATTTATATGCTGGTCCAGCAGGCAGCGGCCATTTCTTAAAAATGGTCCACAACGGAATCGAGTATGGGATGATGGCTGCGATTGGCGAAGGATTTGAAGTACTGGAGAAAAGTGAGTTTGATTTTGACTATGAAAAAGTGGCAAGAGTATGGAATAACGGTTCAGTCATTCGTTCATGGCTCATCGACTTAACAGAACGTGCATTTTCTAAAGATGCAAACTTAGAACAAATCAAAGGAACCATGCATTCTTCAGGAGAAGGAAAGTGGACAGTGGAGACGGCCTTGGATCTGCAGGCAGCTACTCCAGTGATCGCCATGTCTCTTTTGATGCGCTACCGTTCTTTAGATCATGACACCTTTACAGGGAAAGTGGTTGCTGCCCTTCGGAACGAGTTTGGTGGCCATGCAGTTGAAAAAAGCAATTAGGTTAATATGGGATGGATTTTAGTAAACAAGATGATTATATATTAAAACAATCCGCAAGGTGAAAAAGGGAGTGAAATCATGAACGTAATGGATGCAAAAATCATTAGTACCAAATATGGTTTGGAGACGTATTTAGACGTTGTCAAAAGTGTTGATGTAAGAGAACTACATTATCCTACAGAGACAGAACCCTTTTTTGAAATCACAGTAGGGATAGAGTATTTTCTATTAAAAGAAGAAAGATATTATGACAGTAGAAAGAATTATTTTCGCATCCGTATGGATTCCGATTTTGGTTCCGTAACGCTCGTAGAAACAAAAACGGAAAGTTTATTTGCAGTGAAAAATGCAGGCGAGAAAGACGCAACAAAGAACCTTGTTGGAGAATGGCTTATAAAGACCCAGGCTTTCAAACAAGTTATAAATGAACTGATTGTTCAAAAGAAAATGGAAGACGTACAAACAGAGGGGGATATTCAAGCAGTATTAGGGACCATAAGGTTCTTGGAGAAATTACTCGAAATCGAAGCAGAAGATATAGTAAGCACCATTGTTGAGGGAGAACCTGAGTTTGTTCATTAGTAACACTTAAGATGATGGGAAACACTTATGACGTACTCAATTTTTAAAAAATGGATAAGGGAATCTTAAAGTTGCTAATTTCACCACAGAAAAGGAGAATTTACACATATGAATCGATTTACTATTCCGAGAGATGTTTATTTTGGAGAAGGATCCCTAGAAGTTTTAAAAACCCTTGAAGGGAAAAAAGCGACGGTTGTTATTGGCGGTCAATCGATTAAAAAATCCGGTTATCTCGATAAAATCCAAACTTATTTACGAGAGGCAGGCATTGAGACGCAACTAATCGATGGTGTTGAAAACGATCCATCTATTACAACCGCTCAAAACGGCGGCAAGAAGATGGAAGAATTCCAGCCGGATTGGATCATTGCTGCCGGCGGCGGATCTCCGCTTGATGCGGCTAAGCTGATGTGGATTTTTTATGAAAACCCCGAACTGCCATTTGACCAAATCAAGGCTCCAAATGTACTGCCAACATTGCGTGAAAAAGCTCGCTTTATTGCCATTTCAACTACTAGCGGAACAGGCAGTGATGTATCTCCATTCTCCGTTATTACGGACTATGATAAGGGAGTGAAGTATCCGGTTTTTGGATATGAAATTACGCCTGACATTGCAATCGTTGATCCTGAACTGACGTATTCCATGCCTGCTTCGATTGTAGCCTATACGGGGATGGATGCATTGACACATGGCATTGAGGCATATGTATCCACCCTGCACAACTCTTTTACTGATCCGCTGGCCATGCAGTCGATAAGGCAAGTGGTAGAAAATATTGAAAAATCCGCAGTAGGTGACAAACAGGCAAGGGCAGAAATGCATTATGCCCAGGCCATAGCCGGCATGGCCTTTTCCAATGGATTTTTAGGAATTGTCCACAGCTTAGCCCATAAGAGCGGAGCCATTTTTGAAATTCCGCACGGTACAGCAAATGCACTCTACTTGCCATATGTGATTGATTATAATAGAAAGGTGGAAAGCTCAAGATATGCGGATATTGCAAGGATGCTTGGTTTAACCGGAAATACGGATGACGAATTGATTGACTCGTTAACAGACCTCATCCGTCGTTTAAACAAATCTTTGGATCTGCCATTAACACTAAAGGAATTTGGTGTGGGAGAAGCAGAATTTGAAAAACACCTGAACCAGATGGCAGCAGGAGCGGTTGAGGATCCTTGTACTCCATCCAATCCACGAGAAGTATCGGTGGAGGATATGAAAAAAATCTATATTGCGGCTTACAACGGAGATAAAATCAACTTCTAATGAAGATAATCAGAACATGGCACAGAAATGAATATTTTTACTTCTGTTTGTCATCGAAAGGAGGTGAATGAGCATGAGTAAAAAAATTGCTACACTTATAACAAACCTATTTGAAGATGTGGAGTACACTGAACCAGCACAAGCCTTTAAAGAAGCTGGTCATGAAGTTATCACGATTGACAAACAATCAGGTAACGAAGTAACTGGTAAAAAAGGCACAACCGTAAAAATTGATAAATCCATTGATGAAGTTCATCCTGCAGACTTTGATGCGTTGCTTATCCCTGGTGGATTCTCTCCCGATTTATTGCGTGAAGACGATCGTTTTGGTGAATTTGCAAAAGCATTTATCCAAGATGGAAAACCTGTTTTTGCCATTTGTCATGGACCACAAGTGTTAATCGATACAGACCTTTTAAAAGGTGTCGACATCACTGGCTATAAATCCATTCGTAACGATTTGAAAAATGCTGGTGCAAATTTTAAAGACGAAGAAGTTGTCATCAGCAAAAATATTGTAACAAGTCGAGAACCAAAAGATATTCCAGCATTCAATCGTGAATCACTAAAACTTTTAGCTAAATAACAATGGTGATGTAAAAACTTAAATATATCTAACTTGCGGATTCTTTAATCAGAATCCGTAAGTTGGTTAAACAAACGTATGAATAAAGGAGGAATTGCGTTGTCATTAAAAGGAAAAAGAGTGGTTGTTTTAGGAGGTACATCTGGTATTGGTTTAGCCGCTGCTAAGGCGTTTATCGATGAATCCGCTCAAGTCATTATTGCTAGCCGTTCTGCTTCAAAATTATCTGACGCAAAAGTGAAGCTTGGTGGTAACGTAGAGGGCTATGAAATCGACTTTCGCAGCGAGGAAAAGGTTGCTGGCTTTTTCAAGAAGGTTGGAAAATTTGATCACCTAGTGGTTACTGCAGGTGAAGGCGCAATGGGTCACTTTAGCGAACTGCCTGTTGCAACAGTAAGAGAGGCTTTTGATAGTAAGTTCTGGGGGCAGTATATTTCGGTTCTTGCTGCTCTTCCATACTTGAATAATGAAAGTTCTATTACATTAACTTCTGGTGTATATGGTGTGCGTCCTCCTCAAGGTGCAACGACTCTAGCTTCCATTAATTCAGCAATCGATGGATTAGTACGAGGACTTTCAGTAGACCTGGCACCTATCAGAGTAAACGTGGTATCACCTGGTATCGTTGACACTCCTCTTTACGGCGGAATGCCAGAAGATGAAAGACAAATTATGTACCATGGGATTGCTAAGCAATTACCTGTTGGACGTGTTGCTAAACCTAAAGATATAGCTGAAACCTATGTTTACTTAGCGAAAAATGGGTTTACAACTGGCACATCGGTTCTTATCGATGGAGGAGCTCATTTGATCTAATCCATTGATATCAAAGTCGATTGATAAATTGATTTAGAATAGAAGTGGTGAGGTTGACTCAAAGTGTCAGACACTTACAGACCATCCTCACTTTCTTTGTTTTTTTGCACAGACGGAAGCAGAAATGGCCATATCATGCAATAAAGAATGGCTTTGTTGGTTACGGAAATTCTAAATATATGCGTAGTTTATACGAAGAGACGTTAACATTCTACTTCTATGATACCCAAATACATAAAAGAAAGGGTCGAGCCTAATGGATGAAAAGAAAAGAGCGGAAATTAAAAATGCATTAGCCAAACACGTGGTAACCCTACCTGACGGCACTTCTTTACCTAGTTTAGGACAAGGAACATGGTACATGGGGGAAAATCCCCAAGTGAGAGACAAAGAAATAAAAGCCTTGCAGCTCGGCGTAGAATTGGGCATGACACTTATTGACACTGCTGAAATGTACGGAAATGGCGATTCTGAACGCTTAGTTGGCGAAGCCATTAAAGGACGCAGAAATGAAGTCTTTTTAGTCTCAAAAGTGTATCCCCATCATGCAGGTTTAGATATGATTTCAAAAGCATGTGAAAACAGCTTAAAACGACTCGGAACAGACCACTTGGACTTATATCTTCTCCACTGGAGAGGACGTGTTCCTTTAGAGGAAACAATTGAAGGAATGGAAAAGCTACGTGAAGAAGGGAAAATTTTAAGATGGGGCGTCTCTAATTTTGACACGGTTAATATGGAAGAGCTATGGAATACCACAAATGGAAAAAATTGTGTAACGAACCAAGTGCTATACCATTTAGGTTCAAGAGGAATCGACTTCGATCTCTTACCATGGCAGCGTGAACATAACATGCCAATCATGGCCTACAGTCCCCTTGCTCAAGGAGGCTCTTTAATAAGACAGCTTTTAAACGATCCAGCTATTCATGATATTGCTGACAAATACAATGTCCAACCATTACAAATCGCTCTTGCTTGGACCATCCGTTCGAATAACGTCATCTCTATTCCAAAAGCGGTTCAAGATGAACATGTTTTAGCAAATGCTGAAGCAGCAACAATTGAGTTTACTGAAGAAGATCTCAGTAGAATTGATCAAGTATTTCCTAAACCTACTAGGAAAATGCCATTGGATATTATTTGAAAATTCACTTTAAAGAGGGAATATTGTTGGAGTTGCTGACAATCTAATAGGAATTTCAAAAAAACTGTGTAGAATTTATTCCATACAGTTTTTTTATCGGGGAAATTTAATACCCTTTTGGACGGCAAAGCCTAATCGGTTGTAGTCCCGCGATGATAATGAATGATTTCCAAATCATGTTGCGAGAAGGTGTAGTAAGTAGCAAGTTCTCTTTCACCATTGGGAGGTACCATCCATTCTAATCGTTGGTCTGTTGTAAGAAGTTCTTTTCCTCGCAAGGTATTTGCCCCTTTCTTTGATTTTCATACTCTTTACACGTCGATAAAAGGTATTTGGCTTTAAATCAAGACGCTTCATTAATTCTGTCGAAGTAATAAATCCAGATTTCCACTCATCATAAACCTGCATGAAATCAGCATTGATCTCGTACTTACGTCTCCCGAATTCACTCCCTTATTCTTTGCTACTTCAATTCCTTCAGCCTGCCGTTGTCTATTTTTAATTTAGGATTAAAAATTCGGAAAATATTTAAATTTTGGTCAATATCGACGATGTGATTTGTAAATAACTACTTTTTGTACCGATTGGTAGGTACAAATTAAAACGTAAAAAATGTTCTTCTTGTCTTTTAACGAAGTGTTTGCGATACCCATCGAGTAAAAGCATACGTGAATAGGCAAGATATATATGCAATTAATATATTGAAGGAGTGTTAATTATGGCTGATATGAAGATAAATGTGAATGCAATTTGGGATGGTGGGGTAACAGGGGATGGAACCCTTAAAGCGGAGTATCTTGATACAAAAATCGCTATTCCAACATCATTAGGAGGTAGTGGTAACGGAGCAAATCCAAAAGAGGTTCTCGTTGCTTCTGTAACAACTTGTTATGCAGCAACACTAACATTTGTGCTTGAAAGCAGAAAACTTCCTGTGGCGGAACTTACAGTGAACTCTGAGGCAAGTATATCTGATAATGAGTTTAAAATTATCCATTATCCTCACATCGTTTTAACTGCTGGCGCGACAGAAGAACAAATTCAATCTGCACAAAGAGCGACAGAAGCAGCAGATAAAGGGTGCGATGTCGGAAATATATTGAAAAAAGCAGATGTTAAAATTGAAGTTCAAGGTAAAGTTTCTGTGAAATGATATGATTCACCCAAAGATGTAGAAATAATCACTTTTTTGTTCAAATTTATCGATCTTCCACAATCGAGGCATTATCTACAGTATGGAAAAAAGCCCAATTTCTCAATTTAATGCTGAGAAATTGGGCATTTTAATATTAGTATTTCCTTAACGTTGTAAATTTGCGTTTTGCTGGTGGTCCCCTTTATAAAAAATAAAAAGGAGCTAGTGTTATGCAGTTACCTGAAGACTTTAAAAATTTTTTAGGCATAAACTTAGCTACTATCCCCATGTGCATCATTCGCATGGCAAAGGATTTACCCATAAGCACGGATCTTCCTGCACCCGCTACAAAAACTTTCTTTGATTCAAGAATCCCATTAACCAGTTTTTCAGCTACTTCGTTAGCTATTAAGTCTACTGAACGATTTTGCTCTTTTATGATTTCAGCTAAATATTGAGAAGTCTGCATGATGGATATTAGCCTTGTTTTACTAATTTTTGTATTTGGGCAGCTGTCCCTTTAATATCAGCTTGTCCAGTGATACCTCCACCAACAATGACAAGGTCAGGTTGTGCTTTAATGACTTCCGGAAGTGTATCTAATTTTATGCCGCCTGCTACAGCAGTTTTTGCATTTTTTACAACACGTTTAATGGTTTGAAGGTCCTCAAAAGAATTTTTTCCAACAGCTTGAAGATCGTAGCCAGTGTGCACACAGATGTAGTCGACGCCAAATGCATCCACTTCTTTAGCACGAGTTTCAAGATCTTTCACAGCGATCATATCAACAAGGATTTTTTTGCCTTGATTTCTAGCTTCTTCAACAGCCCCTTTGATGGACATATCTTCAGCTGCACCAAGAATCGTGATGATATCAGCGCCGGCTTCAGATGCTTTCATCACTTCATAACCGGCTGCATCCATAATTTTTAGGTCGGCTAATACTTTCAAAGAAGGGAAAGCTTCTTTCATTTCTTTAACAGCCCTAAGCCCTTCATTAATAACCACTGGTGTACCGATTTCTACGATATCAACATATTCCTCCACTTGTTTAACCAATTCAATACCTTCTTGAATGTTTACTAAATCCAGTGCCAATTGTAATTCCATTTATCCTTCACTCCTAATAGTATGTTTTAGTTTGTTGCACAGTAAGTATGTCCCTCTGGCACTCAATCATTGCACAGCAAGAAATTCATATCTACTGTACAATGTATCGTATACTAAGTATAATATTTTTGTAAGTACGCACTTTAATTTTACATAGTGTTAAAAAGTATACTATGTGATTTAGGATTTATATTTGGAGGTGATTTGAATGACAAGGCTACAGAATAAAACATTCAATTGTGAGAAGGAATTGACCCTTTCTGTTATTGGGGGGAAATGGAAGATGCTTGTTTTATGGCACCTAGGCAAGCAGGGGACCAAGCGTTTTGGTGAACTGAAGGCTCTTATGCCGGGCATCACTCAAAGAATGCTCGTTAACCAGCTTCGAGAGCTGGAAGAAGATCTTATTGTTCATCGCGAAGTCTATCCAATTGTACCTCCCAAAGTGGAATACTCTCTGACAGAACAAGGAGAAAGCCTGATGCCGATTCTTGATTCGATGTATAATTGGGGTAAAAATTATATGGAGAATGTCGATGGGGGCCAAGTAAAAAGAAAAGAGGATATCAAGTAGAAAAACTATCCCTTCTTTCTTATTCAAAGATGTTTTCTCCTTTTTCTTTACCTTGATATGGTCACGTATCAAATTAAGGTAGAGAAAAGCACAACATTTAATAATCAGTTATTAAAAGCCAAGGTTAGCGATTTTTGTATAGTCGCTGACCTTGGCTTTTTCACATGCACCCGGCATTGGTGCAATTCTCTAGCCATGGTGGTGTACGGTTAGCTTAATGAAGGAGTGTCTACTCAGAGGGGAAAACCTTTTCGTTTTTGGGGATATTATACAAAGACCCGGTAATTAGTATACTTTATTACACTATGTATTTTATTGATACTATTTAATTATAAAGTGCGTACTTACACAAAAAATATACGTAATATACTAATTTAGCACAAAGAATTGTAAGTTAAGGGAAGGCTATAACAAGCATGAAAAACAAACTCATGAGAACATCAAAAGTCTGTCAATGGTGATAGATCTTTAAATAAATCAGTATCTCCATAATTAACTTCTATAATGAAATGAAAATAGATGAATCTTAATAAAAGGGCTTGGAGCAAAAGGTACTGTTACATGAAGTGATTAATTTTCATGTACTTAATTTTGTATGCTGTTGCGTTAACAAAACTTATAAAGAAAGGAGGTACCCATGGAAATGTTCAAAACAAATCAACGAAGGGTTTGTGAAAGATGTTTAACAATCACTACAGATTAATGAAAAATGTCCAAAATGTGGCCATGCTCAATTAAGGGCTGTCATCTTTACCCTACAAGCTGGGAGAATTAAACTAGTCTTACATTCAAAAGTAGGATAATGCATATAGGGGTTCCGGTAGCAAAACGCGGAAAACATACCCTAAGCAAAATTCGACATCAAAAAAGCCGATTTTCCTACTCTAAGGAAGTTCGGCTGTTACTTTTGGATTTACCGTTATATATTGCTTGATATAATCTGGTTACGCCTTCTTTTATTTCTTCATTTTTTGATGCCCAAACCCTAAAATAATTCGATTAGGATGTTTCCCTTTTTCTATAGTATGATTTTCTACTGGATAAATTTTAACTCCAAACTTTTCGATTTCTTCTAGTAACTCTTTTAAAAAATGGGAATCTTTCCATTCAACAATTAGGTGTAAACCTGTTATATAACCGAAAATATTAACCTTATTCGAAAACGTTGTTTTTAAACAGTGAATAAGGAAGTTTCTTCGTTTTTTATAAATCTTCTTCATCTTTGTAATATGTCGCTCCAAATAACCTTCATCAATAAAACGGGTAAGTGTAAGCTGGTCCAAGGAGGGGGTATATAGATCCGAAAACCATTTTAGCCTGCGACATTTTTCAATAAGGTGTGAAGGAAGAATTAAATACCCCATTTTGAGGGCTGGTGATAGGATTTTACTAAACGAACCAATATATATAACACACGTTCTGGCTCTAATCCCTGTAATGAACTAACAGGTGGACCTTCATAAACCCACTGTCACAATCATCCTCAACAAGATAGCAATTTTTTTCGTGAGTAGTTAATCAATTGAATCCGTCGTTGAATCGGTAACGTTCCTCCTAACGGGAACTGATGGGAAGGGGTAAACTTCGGATTTTTATTTAATGGCAGCTGAGATGTCTTTAGGAAAATATAACCTTTTTACTTTTCTTGTTCGTTATAAATCCGTACTTACCTGACGGTACCCCAACATGAAAAGCTTTTGCCCTAGACTCCTGCTAAACCCGAAATTACTCATATCACTAATGAACGATAATTTTGTACAGAAAGTCAATACTTTTTTCCTGCCCTGTTCCAGCACATAATTTATGTGGAACCTCATCACTTTCCTCTATAAATTCCTGTGCACTTCTACACTTGTTAATCTATTTTACAATATCATCCTGAGAGGGTTTACTCTTTGACTCAATAAAGACTGCTTCAAAACGTTGTTTACAAGGATCCCAAACGAAGCAACAGAATCCATCTACATTGTATCGTCATCTATAACATCATTTTCATCAGAAGTTTCTTCACCTATCCTTTTAAAGTCTTGATTTTCAAAGCTATATACCAACCCAAACCATTTAAAAGATGGGCAAAATAATCCTCATCTCTTTGCCACCTGTTCTCTAAGCTAATTTGTGTAGTTCCTTTAAAGCCGTTTCCTAGCCCTGTCTAAAGCATAAAATTTGATTTTGGGTATAAAAGAAAATAATATAGAGATATCGCAAATTATCAATTTCCTTTTGTTCGATTAGTTTATACGCATTCCAAGCAAAATAGATTTTAATAAGATCAGAAAGGGGCGGGCACCGTTGAATCGGGAATCAAATATGATAAATGACGAACAGGCAGTTGAAATTTTCAAGGCTTTGTCAAATCAAATAAGAGTAAATATTCTGCAAATGTTGAAAGAACCTGATAATAACTTTTCCCCGCAGGCCCATGTCATCAAAGAAAAAAGCTTTGATGGCGGGGTTTGTGTTAGTGATATTCGCAGCAAAGTAGGACTATCACAGTCCACTACCTCCCAGTATTTATCTATCCTATTGCAAAGCGGTCTGGTGGAAATGAAACGAATCGGACAATGGACTTATTATCGACGCAATGAGGAAACCATTAAACAGTTTGAAAAGTATATAGGCTTAAAAATATAACCTTTTAAGGAGGACCAAGAGTGAGTTTTCAAAATCATCGTGCCTATAACAGCATGTACCAGAAAGACAAAATGACACTCGGATTTATCCTCCCGACTGCCAGGATGTCTAAAAATCCGATTATGGAGAATCAGCTGGAGCTTGCCCGTAAAATTGAGGAATATGGCTTTGCTTCATTATGGCTCCGTGATATTACGATGCAGAATTTGAATATTGATGATAACGGCCAAAAGTTCGATTTATGGATTTATTTGACGTATCTTGCTGCCTATACGAAGCACATTGCGTTAGTGACAGGAAGTGTAGTTCTCCCTTTGCGCCACCCCGTCAGGGTAGCCAAGGAAGCTGCATCAATCGATCAATTGTTTCCAGGTCGATTGATTATGGGAGTGGCATCAGGGGACAGGGAAAAAGACTTTACAGCTTTAGGGATATCTAAGCAAGAAAGCGGTCCGTTATTTAAAGAAAATTTCGAAATTCTCGACCGGCTGTTAAAAGAGGATCAGCCGACAATCCACAGCAACGCCGGGCTGATCGATGGTACAGATATGAGGTTAATCCCAAAGCCTGTATCTCCAATTCCGACCATGGTGACTGGATTTAGCAATCAGTCTATCAATTGGATAGCCAGGAATGGGGATGGGTGGCTTCAATACCCAAGAAGCTTTATTCAACAGGCGCAGCTTATCCAGGATTATCGTGCTTTAACTGAAGTTCATGCTCCAGGAGATTTTAAACCCTTCTCTCAAAGCTTGTTCATCAATTTATTGGAAAATCCCGATGAAATGCCTGTACCCATACCCTTAGGCTATTCCGTGGGAAGAAACCGTTTAGTTGATCTACTTCATCAATTTCAAGCGATTGGTGTCAACCATTTGGCGTTTGTTCTGTATTTTTCCAAGCGCCCTCCAGAGGAAGTAATCCAGGAACTTGGAGAATTTGTTTTACCTTACTTTCCAACCCATAAAGGTACAGGCCAGCTTTAATAAATTTAATTGTATAAAAGGAGGAAGAATTATGACAAAGAAAATAGAACTTTCAGTGCTAGATCCCTCCCCAATTGTCGAGGGAGGATCAGCCGAACTTTCCCTTCAAAACACGCTTGATCTAGCAAAGAAAACAGAGCAGTGGGGATATAAACGGTTTTGGCTTGCTGAACATCATAATTGGGCAGGAATGGCGAGTTCAGCATCCCCGATCGTAATTGGACGAGTAGCCTCTGTCACGGAAAAAATGCGTATTGGATCAGGCGCAATGCTACTTTCCCATTATTCTCCTCTTTCCGTGGCTGAGCAATTTGGAACATTAGAAACCTTCTTCCCTGGCCGAATCGACCTTGGATTGGGGCGGGCACCTGGCACCGACCAATATACAGCAAATGTATTGCGGCAGCGGGTTGCTGGTGAACCTGAATTTGATGCCCGGCTTGAGGAGCTTATCGCATATCTTTATGGTACAGGAACAGCCACTAAGAATGGTTCATTTAGCATTCACGCCATTCCCGGCGAAAAAAAAAATGTGCCAATTTGGCTGTTAGGTTCAGGGTTTTATAGTGCACAATTGTCTGGAATACTTGGGTTACCATTCTCTTTCGCGGGACATTTTGCTCCAGGTAACATGATGGAGGCCATAAAACTGTACCGGGATTATTTTCGTCCGTCTCAATTTTTGGAGGAGCCTTATGTACTGTTAGCCGTACAAGTGGTGGCTGCTGATGAGAAACAGGAGGCACAAAGGCTTGCCACTTCGATGTATCAAAAATTTCTTTTGTTAACCCGTGGACAGCCTTCGCCCATTTTGCCACCAGTTGATAATATGGACAAGCTTTGGAACGATAATGAACGCAGGGCGGTTGAAGAACAGCTTTTCACTTCCATCATCGGGGACCCTGCAGGTGTGAAGCAGCAGCTCCATGAGTTAATAGAAAAGACTGACGCTGATGAAATTATGGCTCATACAGAGATTTTTGATCATAAGGCACGGCTGCGCTCTTATGAAATTTTGGCTCAGGCTGCAGTAAATTAAACATTGTCTAGTCTAATAAAGGATGTATTTTCTGCAGATATTAAATCAGTTAAATTAATGTGATTTAGATTGAAGCAGTAAAAGAAGACAAAGAATACAACCTGTAAATTCTTTTATAGGTTTGAAACGAAATTTTTAAAGAAAGAAGATGAGCATATGCCTGAAAATGATACAAAACAAATTACGGATATTCCATTCTCGGTCCTGGATCTCTCTCCAATTGCAGATGGAAGGACGCCGGCTGATTCTTTTCGCAATACTTTGGAGCTGGCCCGGCTCGCTGAAAAGCTGGGGTATAACCGATATTGGCTCGCTGAGCATCATAATATGCCATTTATCGCCAGCTCTGCAACATCGGTAGTCATTTCCCATGTTGCAGCAGGTACATCAAAAATCCGGGTAGGTTCAGGCGGCATTATGCTGCCGAATCATGCACCCCTTGTTATTGCTGAGCAATTTGGTACTCTGGAATCATTATATCCAGGACGTATTGATCTTGGCTTGGGCCGTGCACCAGGCACTGATCAGCTTACCGCACGTGCATTAAGACGTGACTTGAGAAGTTCAGGGGAAGATTTCCCTGAGCAGCTGGCTGAGCTCCGGAATTACTTTGACCCTTCCCTGGCACAAGGATATAGTCATGTTAAAGCAATTCCGGGTGAGGGATTAAACATACCTATTTGGCTGTTAGGTTCGAGCGGATACAGTGCCCAGCTGGCAGGAGAGCTTGGACTGCCGTTTGCATTTGCGAGCCATTTCTCGCCGCATAACACACTGCCGGCTATCCAGCTGTACCGCCGTTCCTTTAAGCCTTCTAAAGTACTGGACAAGCCGCATGCAATGGTAGGGCTAAACATCATTGCGGCCGATACAGATCAAGAAGCTGAGCGGCTCGCTACAACATTGCAGCAGCAGTTCTTGAATTTGATGCGCGGGAAGGAAGTCCCATTGCAGCCGCCAGTGGATAATATTAATGATATAGCGAGCGACTATGAAATAGCTGCCCTTGAGAATCAATTAGGAACTTCGATTGTCGGCAGTCCTCAAATCGTAAAAGAAAAGCTGGAAAAGGTTCTGGATGAAAGTCAAGCCGATGAAATTATGGCAATCGCCCAGGTTTACGATCATAAGGCCCGCCTCCATTCCTATGAAATATTGGCAGAAATTACTCAGCTAAAATAGGTCAAAACTGGCATCACCATGGAAGAAACGTTGCAATTAGTGGACAAGTTAGCGGACCAGGACCTGGATTATCTCCATATTTCTGTCGGCGGCTTTTGGAACGGATCAATCTGTGATGATAACAATCAGACATCCCGAGTTGTTATGATCCATGAGCGTGTCGGCGATCGTGTTCCTGTGATTGGTGTTGGGATGCTGCGGACACCCGATGAAGTGATGAAAGCATTTGAAATAGGTGTACCTTTAATCGCTTTAGGGAGGGAATTGATAATGGAACCTCAGTGGGTACAAAAATACAAGCCGGTGAAGAAGACAAAATCCGTACAACATTATCTAAAAAAGATCAAAAAGAACTGGCTATTTCTGATAAAATGTGGGAGTACTATACTGGCATCCCTGGCTGGCTTCCTATTGTATAAGGAGTTCACTTATCTCATTCCATCTCTGCTTCCTTGAATTGTTCAACAAAAAATGGGAATCGTGATGATAATTGTCCTTGCTCAGCAAGTATAAGAATATACCTTATACTAACTAAACAAGACGGAACATTTTAGAGGGAAACCCATCTTAGTGGTTTCCCTCCTTTATTGAGTATTAGAGCAAAAAATCAGCCATAGTCCATTTGTTTATGACTAGAAATTATTGTTAATATATAATCAACAATAGACGCCCATAGAAAGGATTGGATCTAAAGTGAACCTGGGATTAAAAGATAAAAAAGCACTCGTGACAGGCGGCAGTAAAGGTATTGGAAAAGCAATTGCTGTCGCGTTTGCCAAGGAAAGCACCAACCAATGTTGTAATTTGTGGCCGTGGTGAAGAAGCATTAAAAGAAGCAGCAGCAGAAATTGAAAAGCTGGGAGGCAATAGGTTTTAATATGGAGAATGGGTGAATCTTTCGATTCCAAGCGATCAAAGGCTTTATCCAGCATTTTGGAAACGAGGATAAACATGCCGAGATTCGATATTATAGGCGATGATTTCTCCATTAAACAGGTCAAGAATAGTCGATAAGTATAGTTTTTCCCCAGCTAGATGGAATTCCGTGACGTCTGTCACCCATTTTTCATTGGACTTTGCCGCCTTGAAATCACGTGCTAGAATGTTGGGCGCAATCTTGGCGAGTTTCCCTTTGTACGAACGGTATTTCTTCATGCGAAACCAATGACTTCAATCCTAGTTCATTCATTAATCGGAGAACTATTTTATGATTGATGTGAGCACCTCGGTTACGTAATTCTAGGGTAATACGCCGATACCCATAACGCCCTTTATGCGTATGGAAAATCTCTTTGATAAGGGATTTAATTTCTGTGTATTTATCCTCACGCTCGAAGGCGTTTACCCAATAATAGTACGTACTCCGTGCCATTTTAGAAATGGATAGAAGCAGACTTAAATCAAATTGTTTCCTTAGTTCATGGACTACTTTCGCGCTTTTTCAGGCTTCCTTTTCTTGAACTAAGGCATTCAACTTTTTTAGATAGGCATTCTCCGCACATAAGTATTCTAATTCAGCAATAAGTGCTTCTTGAGAACCATTAGCTGGTGATTTTTTCTTAGTATCTTTTTTCATGGATAGACGCCCCTTTTTCTTTGGTTTAAGGGCGTCTATACCTCCTTCCTTAAACTGATTTGCCCAGTTCAAAAGTATAGAATCGGAAGGTAGGTTATAGTGTACAGCGGTCTCGTTGATTGATGTACCATATTCGTTCATATATTTTAGTACCTCTAGTTTAAAGGGCAGAGTGTAATTTGTATAGGATGAAACAAGTCCTTCCATCCCATTTTTTAGATAGCGACCCATCTTTTCAAAGGGGATAAAACCTACATTTCTTTCTTGAGCAATGGATTTATACGTTTTTCCCCTTCTAAGTACTCTAAAACTGCATTTGATTTTTAATCTATCGTATATTTAATCAAAAAAACTGCACCTCCAATTGTTCGATGTTGTCTAACAATTGGGGTGCAGTTCAGTATCATGGTGCTCTTTGAAGTGGAAATTCTACAGTTCATCATTTACTTCAGAAAATATATATAATTTTTTCCCTTTAAGAAATAGTGTTAACTATACTGATAATTTTTAATTATCAGATCATTTGTGAAATAAGGAATAAAAACGGCAGAACTTATAATTTTCCCAATAAACACACTGAAATCAAGAAAGGATATCCAGGCTTTTCATTATCCATTGTTATTAGATAAACCTTCATTTTTAGTATTCCGCCCGAGCTTTCTATAAATTGTGCTTCTATGAATGCCTAGTTTTTTAGCAGCCGCTGTAACATTGCCATTTGCCTCATTAAGTACCATAAGAATCATATGCAATTCTTGCTGCTTTAAAGAGGTTGGATAATTCACTGATTCTTCGTGGGATGAGGATGGATTAGTAAGTATTAATGGCTGTTCTTTATTATTCAATTTTTGATGTGAATGATCTGTCGCTGAATAATTTATTATCCTTTTAGATAGTCCGATTTCTTTTGGGAAATCACTGTTTGTGATTACATTGCCATTTGCCTTTATGGCCACTTTGTAGGCAAAATTCCTTAATTCACGTACATTCCCAGGCCATTCATACTGCTCTAAGACAAACAAGTCTTGGTCGCCTATTTTAAGTGGTGGTCTCCTAATTTCTTCACAGGTTTTTGTCAAAAAATGATTTAATAGTAAGGGGACATCCCCTGTTCTTTCGCGCAGTGGGGGGACTTGCAAGGAAAGGATATTAAGCCTGTAGTAAAGGTCTTTACGAAAAGTGCCTTCCTCGCAGGCTTTTTTTAAATTACAATTTGTTGCCGCAATTACCCGTACATTTAATTTTATCGGTTCTCTTCCACCCATTCGCACAATTTCTCCTTCTTCAAGCACGCGCAAAAACATGGTCTGTATATCTAGTGGCATCTCGCCAACTTCATCTAAAAAAATTGTTCCTCCTTCAGCCTGTTGGAATTTTCCGGCACGGCCACCTTTTATACTTCCTGTAAAAGTGCCTTCCTCATAACCGAATAATTCGCTTGCTGCAAGTTCTTTTGGAATTGCCCCGCAATTAACAGCTACAAAAGCAGCTTCAGATCGATGGCTATAAGCGTGTATGGATTGGGCGAATAACTCTTTGCCAGTACCGCTCTCTCCCTCAATTAAAACGGGTAAATCCAGATTGGCCATTGTATGCGCCTCATCGATAACAGATTGGAATTCTGGAGATTTCCCAATCATATTTATGAAGGAGTACTTTGTACTAAATCTCGTTTTATTCAAAGGTTTGACTTTTGAAATCGCATGTATCATAAAACCAATAGGGAATCCTTGATTATAGAAAGGGACTGACTCAAAAATCCAGCCGTCTTTCATGCCTTCTGTGCCACTGCAATCTGATAACGAAATTATTAATCGGTTATTGTAATCAATCCAACCTTTGTCATACCATTGGGTGGAGGCTTTGATGACTTGATGTCCACGATCGAGCACAGCCACTATTTTACTGGGGGTTTTACGAGTTGTTTCAATATAATGTTCAAGTAGCAAAAAGTGCTCAAATTTGAGCTGGCTTTTGAGCTTTTCTTCGATTGTTTGAGTGATAGAAACAACAGCGGATAGAGAGAGGGGATGTACCACGTCCCAAATACCCGTTAAGTTGACCGCTCCAAGAACCTTTTGTGTTGCAGGATCTTTAATCGGCGAGGCTGAGCATACCCAATTGTGAACAGGTTGGCAAAAATGTTCTCCCGCGAAGACTTGCATGGGGACTCCTGTAGCCAAAGAAGTGCCCATAGCATTTGTCCCTACATAGCTCTCTGACCATGAAGTCCCTGCTGTAAAATTCATATTTTCGGCTTTCCTTTTGAGAGAGGCATCTCCATCTAGATATAATAATTCTCCTTTATGATTACAAATCACAATTAAGTGACCTGAATCTATTGCTGATTCTTTAAGTTTTGGTAGAAGGGATTCTGAAATAGAAAAGAACGTGTGGGTTGTTTGATATTCTTGTATTTCATCTTGTGACAGAACCAGTGGGGCTCTCCCTTTGGTGGGGTGTACTCCATGACGAATAGAGCGCTCCCAAGATTGATAAGTTAAGGATCTCACTTCAGATACTAAATTTTGGCCTGATATAAAATTCTCCCAGGCTCTTTCGATTCTATCTTTTTCAGTCTTCGGTGAAGAGGAAATATCCAACGAAATATATGGGTTCTTCATACCGGTACCTTCCTTTTAATGTAAGTACGTGCCATGTTTCTGAAATCACCCTGACCTTTCAGTAAACGCTTACAATATTTTTAAGTGATTGATAATAAAAAGTTCTCTATCACGTTGGAAATATAGTTACACATATTATATACCAATTATCTGAATTATCAATATTGTTAATCTCCTCTATGCTGTCCCACTCTCAAATATAATCTACTATTCTATATTTAATCAAACTTATAAGTTAGGTGTGTCGCACTTTGCTTAATTACGATCGTCACTTTTAGATACAGTGTCGCTTTATGCACCATATATCATTAGAATTAAAAATACAGAACTTTCAATATTTTTATTTAAATCTATAGTTATCATTCCAAATTTCCAATTATATAGAGCCTGATAAATATCGGAATAGAGGCACTCTTGCTTGTATTAAAGAAACATTTAATAATTTTTGATAGTAAAGAAGGAAGTTTTGGCACAGTATTTGCAATGAAGTAAAGAGAAAGGCGAAACTTGAAGGGGTGATAATGTTGTATAAAACGAAAAGCGGGGAAGAAATTTTTGTTATTGATTCTCATGTGGCAATTTGGGATGGAAGCAAGGAAAACCAGCTAAACATACATGGTGAACAGTTTATTAGTTGTTTCTATGATTATCATAAGAACTTGAGTCCTGAAGAATATTTTTGGCCAAGGGAAAAATTCGAGAAATATGGCTCGGAAACGTTGGTACAGGATGTCATTGTAAAAGGATATGCTGATATGGCTATTTTTCAACCGGTATATCTTAAGGAGTTTTACAAAAACGGGTTTGGAGATTTTGATGTGAATGATGCCCTTTCAAAAAAATATCCAAATCGTTTTATATGTAATGGGACGCTTGATCCTCGACATGGTGAGCGCGGGTTAGAAAATCTAGAAGCGATGAAATTGAAATACGGTTGGCAAGGTATAAAACTTTATACTGCTGATTGGTATGGCGATTCTAAAGGGTATAAGCTGTCTGATCCGTGGTCTCAGCATTATCTGCAAAAATGCCTTGATCTGGGAATAAAAAATATTCATATCCATAAAGGTCCAACGGTCACACCGCTTAATCGCGACGCTTTTGATGTAGCTGACGTTGATGATGCTGCAAGTACTTTTCCAGAACTGAATTTTATCGTAGAGCATGTTGGGTTGCCTAGACTGGAAGATTTTTGTTGGATTGCAACACAAGAGAAAAATGTATACGGGGGATTAGCTGTAGCCATATCACTTATCCATCAACGTCCTCGTTATTTTGCAGAAATCATAAGTGAGTTATTGTACTGGCTGGATGAGGATCGCATCCTTTTCGGGAGTGATTATGGAATATGGGAACCAAAATGGCTTATCGAAAAATTCGTAGATTTTGAGCTTCCTGAAGATATCCAACAGGAAACAGGCGTAACTTTTGATTTGAATGTAAAAAAGAAAATTTTAGGTGGTAATGCAGCCAGACTCTATAATATTGATATCGAGGCTCAAAAAGCGAAGTTGCAAAAGTGCGAATTAGCTTCACATATAATGGTTTAATCTCAATCAATAGATTGTTGAGTCGTGTTAAAGTTTTGTATCAATCATTGAAAAAGAGAGGTGCATCGAACTTTATGAACAAAGAAAAACAGGTTTATAGCATGCTTGATAAAGTTTATGATCCAGAATTGGATCAGCCTTTAACTGAATTAGGATTTATCGATCACACGGTAATAAAAGAAAACGATGTCGAAGTAGTTTTTCGATTACCAACTTACTGGTGTTCACCTAACTTCGCATATATCATGGCCGAAGATATACTGAAGTATGTGGCTGAATTAGACTGGGTAAATGAAGTTAAAGTAACTTTATTAGATCACTGTGCTTCGGATGAAATCAACCAAGGAGCAACTTCGGGTAAATCCTTTAGCGAATCCTTTAGTGGTTTATCTGATGGAGATCTTGATGAATTACGTAAGACTTTCCAGATAAAAGCTTTCTATGCCAGGCAAGAGAAACTTATAAGATATTTACTTCAAAATGGCATGTCAAAGAAAGAAATCATCAATTTATCTATCCAAGAGCTATATGAACTGCCTTTATCTGTAGAAGGGAAGTTACTTAGAGAAAAATACCTGGAAAAGAAAAAAACGTCGAATTACTTAAATCTATTAGCCATAACCACTCCTGAAGATAAAGAGATAACTGAAGAAGGGTTTGATGATTATCTGCGAGGTGCCAAAGGATCACGAATGAATATGGAGTTTAATGCTCATTATTGTCGCGGTTTATTAGAGGCTCGATATAATTTGCCTTCCGCTGATGAAAGTACATTGGCGAAAATATAATTTTAAGGATGCTTATGAATTTTAAAAAAATTTCAGAAAAGGAATGTGATGAAAATGAGTAAAAACGTTCTTATTATAACTGGTGACGCTGTAGAGGCATTGGAAGTATTTTATCCATATTATAGATGTATCGAAGAAAATATTAATTGCACAATTGCCTCACCTGTGAAGAAAAGTCTCCAGACAGTTGTTCATGATTTTTTACCTGAAATGGAAACGTTTACAGAAAAATGGGGATATAAAATTGAATCTCATGCCTCGGTTGATGAGATTGAACCTACTGATTATGACGCACTTATTATTCCTGGGGGCCGTGCTCCTGAATATATTCGTATGAATAAAAAAGTACAAGATATAACCGCCCATTTTTTAAAAGAAAATAAACCACTTGGAGTTATCTGTCACGGACAACTGGTATTAACAACGATAAGAGAATATATAAAGGGCAGGGAGATGACAGCTTATACGGCATGTAGACCCGAAATAGAAGCTGCAGGAGCTACATACGTGGAAGAAATGCTTCATGTTGATGGCAATATCGTGTCAGGGCATGCTTGGCCAGATCTCCCAGGTTTTATGAAAGAATTCTTTAAATTACTAAATGTTAAAAAAGAAGCTTCTGTTTAAATAAGTCAAAAGGACTGAAACATTTCCTCCATTATTTTCAAGCTAATATGAGTAAGAATACTTATTGAGAAAAAAGGGTTGCCACTGGCAATCCTTTTTATCTTTTTGAATTTATCATTATCATTCATTTTATTAACTGGTTATTAGATGTTCAAGAAGTTTTTCATTGATAAAATTACCATGGCTCAAATTCCTTAGTGAGTATATATTAAAAAATGACATAATAGAAATCCTATTTTGTTTTGAACATACAGATATGAGGAGAAATATCTTTTTTTAATCTGGACAATTTTTCATATCTTCAATCTTTAAACCATTTTCGAAATGGATCTTTTAAGAGAGCGCCATTCAATTGAGCCCCAAATTTAGCAAAACCTTCTCTAATTATGACGACTTTCTTCTATTATATATACTCCCCGAACACATCTGATTTCCACAAATGAATCGCATGGCGTTCTTTTTCAAAAACCTTCTCCAAATAAATTTCTGTAGTGGAGAGCTGCTCGTGGCCCAGACTCTTCATAATCTGATAAACATCCACTCCATTTAAGTGAGAAATGATGGCAAAAGCATGCCTGAAAGTATGAGGACCAATGGAAGAGGAACGAAACTTCAAAAAAGGCAATCCACTCTCCTTAATGGCTTTTGTTATGTATTGAGACAAATATGAGGGAGAGTAGGCACGGCCGGTATTGGTCGTAAAGAGCGGGTCTTCTCCTTCTGCTGCATCTATATCGTCGAGCCCTCTAGCTGAACGGAACATGCGAATGCTATTCATTCCTTTTTCTTTCAGTGGGATTTGCCTTCTTTTATTTCCTTTACCTAGTACCTCTAAAAAATACGTGCTGGTAATGGAATCGTATTGAAGATTCTTGACTCGGAGTCTTGTAAACTCTTCATTGCGCATGCCTGTCATCGTGAGGATATGAATGATCGAAAAAACGATGGGGTGGTTGATTTCCCTGAAGTAATCAAGTAGATGAATGACTTCCTTTGGTCCCAAATCACGGTTCGGCCGATCATCTTTACGAATATTGATCTTAAAGAACCCTTCATGAATGGGTTCCGTGATATAGCCTGATTCGAACAGGAATTTCAAAAAACTCTTGATGATGGTTGTCTTTCTGGATAATGTGGAAACGGAATACGCTCCTTTTGTTACGACATAGGGGCTTTTTTCTGATAACCATTCCTGATATCTTCTAATGTGCCGGGTAGATAAAGATTTAAGGAGGGAACTGCCCACAACTTTTTCCAAGTCTACATTGATTTCCACCGAATAAGTGAGCATTTGTTCAATAAATTGAAGAAGTTCCCGCTCATAGGCTTGGACGGTGCGGGTTGCCTTTTCATGTTGCCGATTTAAATGTTCTCGTCGTTGAAGAAACCACTGAAGCATGTCTACATCGCTAAAATCGGAAAAAGGATGATGTCCATTCTTTTCTGTCGTATCTAATCGTTCTTGTAACGTGTGGATCGAAATGTCTGAAAGACTTTTTTTCCATGCGCTGCTCTGAATCTCTTTCGTTTTATTTATCAGTTCATGCATACCTGTATCCCTCACTTTTATAATCCACCTACCAATAATATAAAGTATATATTTATTATTTTTCTTTTTTATAGTTACTTATTTGATTATATCAAACAACAAGAGTTAATTAATTATGGAAAACCTAAATAAATCTTCCATTTATTTAGGTATACTATAATTAGTAAATAATTAGATTCTAGAATTATAATAATATTTTTAGATGCAATAATTAATTATATAATGGTTATATAAGAGGAGTTTAGAATTATACTTATTTAGTACAATACTATATATTATAATAGATATATGAATTAAATAGTTCACTATAAGATAAATAGACATATAACAATAAAAGATAAAAGGGTGAATAGACAAATCATGAATAAACTAAACCATGAAAAAAACATTCAGGATGTATCTTATGAAATGGGGGAAACGGTTTATGTTCTCCCAACATGTACGGAAGCAGAAGACCCCGAGAGTTTTTACTACTTTAAACAATTTGAAAAAAAAGAAGGCGTGATTTTGGAAGTGATCGAACACCCACGTCTCCAATATCGTGTAAAATTTGGCCAGGCGGAAGCCGTCTTGTATCATGAGGAATTGACGAATGGGAACCAACGGGATGTTCCCACAACAGGAACGGATCATCAAGAAGGATGGGAGGGGGATAAAGTGGAATGGTATACACAAAAAGAAGTCGCTGATTTACTCGGAGTATCCAAGGCAACGGTCTACCATTATGGAAAGCAGAAGAAAATCATGAAGATTCTGGACCCACATCGATTACATAAAGAGGCCCGTTATGAAAAAGCGGAAGTGGATCGATTAGTGGATGAAAAGCAATCTTTCCCTACAGGTATGAGCCCCAATGAGGTTGCAAAGAAATTGGGGTTATCTGTACAAAGTGTTTATAAGTATATACAAGGTGGTTCCATAAAAGCTAAAGCCGTCCCTTATGGGGATGAAAGAATCACGTATGTAATTTCGGAAACAGCCTATCAGGAAGCAGAGAAATCACTCAAACCAACTGAAACACAGCGACCAAAAAAATATGAATATTATGATTCGAAAAATGACATTGCTTTGTATCAAAGATTTCATTCATCTAAAATACCAGAGGCACGTGTGGTTCGTAATGAAGAAAATGTATTTGGTTTCTACCTACCCAATATCCAAAAGTGGTTGACGTATGAAGAAGGAATGAAAACTTATTCTTTAAAACCATCATACTCGATCCACCAACCTCCTTTGGATTATAAAGGCTATGTTGAGCTTCAGGTACAAAAAAACGAAGTTGTATTTTATCCCTTCATTGACTATTTATATAAAACCTGGGGTTTGGAAAACATAAGAATGAGAGAACAAGGCAGTTCGATTTTACTCTTCATTCGGGCAGGGGAAAAGTCGTTTAAATCTGAGGTGTTTGGAATTGCTGATATCTTACCGTATTTAACCAATGGAGAAATGCATCATGAAGATGATACTTTGATATTACGTAGTCCAAATAGAAAAACAAGTTTTGAATTACCTATCGAATTGTTAGAAGCAATTTCAGATTTAGCTGAAAAAGAAGGAATTAGTATCAGTAAATGGGTTGAGCAAAAATTATCGTCGATAATAGAATAACTTATAAAATTTTTTATAGGATTTGGGGACGTTCTAAAATCTTAGCTGGTAATGAAAAGAGAAATTTGTAATAATTAAATTATTGAAAAAAATTTATTAATCAGGTGATATAGTTTATAGCTATAATAGACAATATGATCCTGTACCTGATGTTGGTTATTATTTCTGACAATGTTTATGAGTTAGTGTAACCGATATTCTTTGGATAATGATAGGCCTACATGTTAAAAGGACCATCTCAGATGGTCCTTTTAAACTTTAATAATCAAGGTTCATGATTTAGACTAACATTATTTTTACAAATAGATTTGGCTATTAGTTTCATCGTTTCCATCCCGAGTGGTTATTTATCTTGTCGTTGACCTCAGTAGCCGATTTGAATTTACAATCGTAGTTGTCAAACATTTGGAGCATTTTGTAAAGGTCCAAGACGGAACGGGTGAGGCGGTCTAAACGATAGACCAGGACACAATCAATATCACCATTTTAATATCTTGCAGCATTTGTTGTAGTTGAGGTAGTTTTCCTTTGCAGATATACCTTCATCGACATAGAATGCTACGATATCCCAATCTTGTGCGATACAATATGCTTTTAGTCGTTGTTTTTGTGCGGATATAGAATAACCTTCGGTGGCTTGCTCCTCGGTTGAAACCCTTATATATATTGCCACTTTCATAATAACCTCTCCGAAAGGAAATGTATGTTCGTTGTTGGGAGGAAAAAAAATCTCTTAATTAAAAGAGATAAAAATGAAAAGTTTGAGTTAACCGAAATTATTATTCTTTAATATTAGAAAAATGATACCTGATTTAAAGAATCTGATTCATTTCTAAGATATTTATAGGATTGAGGAGCACTAAAATTATTATTAGTAACTTTTGGATCAATCGGATTTTCATATTCAATAAATTCTTTTATTTTTATTGCAAATCCATTACTTCGTCCTGAGAAGTAATCATGGAAGGAAGCTTTTGAGATACCCGAATAATCACATGTTTTATTCCACAGCTCTGTAGGTGAGTCATTTAAAATTTTTTCGATTTTAAATTCACCTACAATTTTCCCTACAGGCATAGTTGAATAGATAACAACAGATTCTACACTTTCTTTAAATATACGCTTTCTATATTCAAACTTTTTATTTCCGTTAATTATTTCTTGAACATACTCTGGTTTAATCGATAATAATACCTTCACTTACTCCACCTTCTTCTGAAATACGAGTAAACTGTTCATCTGTTAATTTCATAAAACCCCAATATCCTGACCTTTCTAATCCTATCTCTTCGATGAGTTTTTTACGGATCAGTCTCTTACTTAGGGCTGCATTATAAGTCATTTTAACCGCATAGCATCCACCACGATCATACCAATATTTTAAATCATTTTGTTCAAAAATACTATAGGCCGTTGCATAGTTAAAGAAATCATTAAAGTTAGTAAATTCATCTTGTCCTCTCACTTCTTCAACTACACAAACTGATGTTACCACCGAGGTATATTCAGCCTTCATACCTTCCGTCGCTGTTCGGTAGATAATAAAAATATCCCCAGGAAATGCCCGATTAACCTTCATTCTTGTTACATAAGTTTTATGGATGCTATTAGTTATAGCTACATCTTTTAGGATGTCTACGCTTTCGTTTTTAAGGATTGAATCAGGGAACATTATAGAGTGATATTTTGGGTAAATTCCTAACAAATATTTTTGTCTATCTTTTGTACTAATCAAGGGATAGTCTTGTAATATATCATTCTTTAGCTTTTTCATGTTCTTAACTAGCACTAATTCATCACCATTTTTTTTCCCTTGAATACTGAAGCCGTATTTTAAAAATAATTTAACAAGCGCAGTATGTTTTTCGAATATCGTTACATAACAGACTTCAACTTCACCTGTAATAGCATAATCAAGGGCCTTTTTAATGAAACGCTCTCCTAAACGTGTACCATGAGGATTTATTTTTAAAGTTCCAATTTTTAATGTCTTTCCACAGTTAATAACTGGTTGAACATCTTTAATAGGACCGGTTTCATATTTTATATAAAGAAAACCTTGTATTAAATTATTTTCTTTTTTTATAAATGCCTCTTCATCTTCTTTCTTTTTAAACCACGTTTCGAAACCAGAATAATCTGCTTTTAGTGTATCAAAAAAAGGATCATCTAAATTTATATGTTTAAATTTATTTTTCACTAAATATTCGTTCAAATTTAATCACTCCTGAAAATTATTATGGTGTTTTTGTATGGTTAACTCTCAATATTCCTTTTTTAGAATGGATTTCAAATTTCTATTTAAAATTTCTAAAGAGTTTCCCATTTTATATACATGTAAAGGAATATCGAGTTTTTCAGATATCACTGTTGCATATTCCAACTCTTCTTTTTGAAACCTCTTTAAAAAATCAAAATCATATTCCCGATTATCACGTTCGATAAGTCTAAGCGCGATAGACTCAACTGAATCTGTTAGTAAAATAATGACGTTTGGATTTAATTTGTGAAATGTTTCTTCTGGAATTTTTATTATTTTTTCTTCTTTATTAAGTAGACAAAAGTGTCCATCCAATAGGAAATGCTCCTCAGTGAGCTCCAGAATTTCTAATGCATCCAATAAAAAATCTTGATTTTTATTTACACTTTTAATCATTTTATTAGAACTATACTGTTCTTTTTTTTGTTTTGATATAAGCTCACTGGATGAAAAATGAAGTATTTCAAATTCTCTTGAGAAGCTGTTGCAGAAATATGATTTCCCAACACCATGAATACCACCAACAAATATCATGCCCATCGCCATTTCACTCCTTAACAATTGCATTTTGTGTAATACCATTCTATTAATATTTGAAAAATTAGAATAAAGTAATCTTACCACCAAAATGTTCCAAAAGGTACCGAAATTTCCAGGATGGTAACAGTTAATAAACACACAGCGCTACTGGTACCTAAGGTTTAACTCATAAAAATGAAATACTCAAGTAACAGTTATTGTGCTAATCTTCACATTGCAAATACAAGAAATCCCATATTAATCTTGAATCGATAGATAAATAAAATATGTGAGAACTACTGGGTATTCTTCTACCTGGCAGCGGAATGGAGAGAATCTTTCTAAAACGGTTTGCTATTCGGATGAGGAAGAAAAGTTGGCATTAGAACGTTTTCATACAGCTGATGATTTTTATAGCAACTATGACCAGGCTATTGTGAATTACAGAGAGAACATTTTTGAGTATGATCATATAAATCAGCATAGAAAGAGAGCTTGAAGGTGATACAACAAAAGTACGGCAATAAGAAACCTAAGAAACGTAACAATTATGCATGTAGCATCCTTTCGAGGGAGCTTTTTATATTTTTTAACTGAGGAAATAAAACATGATGGTCCTAATTATTGATATAATTCAAGTATATTAATTAGGAGGGAAAAGTAATGATATGGATTAATATTGGGATTAGTGTAGGGACGATTCTTGTCTCTGCTTTAACACTTTATTTTACAATATCTAATTCCAAAAAAACCCGAAGAATTACAGTGTTATTATCCGAAAAACAAAAAAGACACGAAGAAGTATTTAAACATATTACTAGTATTTTAGATTTAGGAAGAAAAAGTTATGATGTCGAGGAAATTGAAGATAGACCTAAGATGAAATATGAATTTTTAAATCATAAAGTGCTTATTTGGGTATATCTCAACAAGGAAAATAAGTATGCTAAAGAAATGCGAGGATACTGCAATGATTATGTATTTGCATGTGTATCTATCTTAGAAAAAGATACTAAAGAAGAAAGACAAAATTACCTACTTTCGGCTAATAAATACGCTCAACATATTTGGTTACTAATAGATAAGTATATCGAGGAAGAAGATAAATTAAGAAGTAAATTAATTTAAGTCACTTAAAATTAGTGGCTTTTTATTTTGGAGAAAGAAGGAGGAGATGGTCTAGTATTTTCAGATCGAATTTCTATTTTCTTAACAAAGATTTTAAATCAAGTGAGATAAATGAAATTAATGGTAAGGATTTGATTTTATATATAGCAAATGTAATTAACGCTTTTGGATGGAGCACAATTGATGGTCTCTATTTAGTCTTACAAGCAGCTTCGGGAAATCATGAGCTATTTGAATAATTAATGGAATTTCTTCAGAAGTAAACGATTATTGGAAATTGCAGGCTATTCCAAGTGAATCTCCGTTTTATATACTGGGTATGTTTTCTATAATAGAAACGTTATTAGTTTATGGAGATGAAAAGGTTGGTCGCCAGCTAAGAACAAAGCTAAGTAAAATAAATGATCATTTGGAACGTCCGATGAATTTCTCGGAATTTTTTGGGAAGGAAAAATTCAAAACGATTATTTTTAAGTTATACAAATATCGTAGTGATATTGCTCATGGGTGATTTTTCGGATTTTAATGAAGAGTTAAGGGTTTTAGTTAAGCCCGATACCGCTTCAATCGTGATTCGTAAGATTTTAAAGGAGACATTAAAACTAGCCCTTAAGGAACCGCAATACATTAAAGATTTAAAGAATGAGTATGAGTAACAAGTGCGTGAAAAGATACTTGAAATAAGAAGAAGTAAAGAGCTTGGAGATGAAGTGAACCCAAAAAAAGGCATGATCCGGGTTCATGCCCTCTCACAGTTCATCTTAAAGTAGAAACCCCTGCTATGACTGGTTTTTGAGCATTTCCTAAACTTTTGACAGTATGCAGCAGTAATGCAGTACCCGCACAATAATAGAGTAGGGGCTTTAAGGCTCTTTTATTATTAAACATTTTTCTAGTTTACATAACCTATATTATAGGCCACCATTTATTTAGCCTTACCAAGTGACAGAAGCAGAATGGTATCTTATGTTTTCATTTCTTCACACACACAAAAAAAGAAGACTAGAAAATCTTCTATTTTTCATTTAATCCTTTTCACGATAATTAGTTCTTCTCTCTCCCAGTTGTTTCGCATCCCTTTTAGCCTTCTCCTGCTCTGGGTTAGTATATAGGGCGGCAGTTGTAGTTGAAGTATGACCAAGTTGAGTCATCAGCAAATGGATGTCTCCTGACTGCTCCATTAAGTTCGTCCCATAGGTATGCCTAAGTTTGTGTGGGGACATCGATTTATTGGAATTAAATGCCTTCGTGTATTTCTTTACTAGCGCCTTGATAATATGAGTAGTGTGGTATAGTGCATCCATTCAATGGATGCCTGCAGAATGGATACATTAGCTCTGATACGACTTGGTTTTCTGCACGTGATTAATATCATTGAAAGATGGGCAAAATGTAACACAAATGTATTTTATTTTGTGTCTAGGTAGAGTGAATATTTTAGCAGGAATATAGTCCCTTATTGTCGAAAACTATGATAAAAGGGGGATAATAATGAATATTAATGATAGGTCTAATTTGATATATAGGATTAGTAATCTGAAGGAAGAGCAATTAAAGGAAATAGATTTAACTTTTTATTTGGTTAGAAAACAAAAAGAGGCTGATGATTTATATCAATCCATTGAAGATACTCTTGCTGAAGATGTGAACCATTGGTTGAAAGCTCACATCATTAAAGCTTTAAATGATATGAAACAAAATGATTTAGGTAAAGAAGATACTTTTCATGTAGGTGATTATAATCATGAAATTGAAAGAAAAGATCAAATTGCAAGGTATAATATCGGATTGTCTAGTTCTTTATTAAGCAAAAAGAATAAACTCATCAAATCGTTTAACAACTTGGATGGGGAGTTTTCGGACAGACAAATTAATTTTCAACTAGTAAAATTAACCTATAATAAAGAAAATGCATATTTTTGTTTTTATAGAGGCGTTAAGAAAAATACATCAAAAAAGAAATTTGCTTTGCGTAATTCAAATCAGTTAAGGTTTATAGAAGAAACCATTATAGATATTGGCGGCAACATTGATTTTTTCTTTGTAGAAGATTTTATTTTTATCTCAAATGTAACTTCATTTGAAAATGCATTTGATTATAGGGATCATATTAATGAATTAAGAGATAATAATTTATCTCAGATTATTTCCATGCCATTTTTTGATGACGAAAGATCGAATAAAGAACTGTTTGAAAAGAAATGTAAAACATTTATTTTTTCAAGGAGTTTGGCACAGATTTCACCGAAAACGTTAAGCGCACTGCAAACTGAATTTGAGTCAAGATGTGATGAATTATCTGTAATTAAACGAAATGAACCTCGAGATGAAAAGGAAAAAATTATATATAGAGAAAAGTTTAGTACACTATGGGGATTGTTTGAATATATTGATGTTGCGTCATATAAAGTTGTATTTAATGATGATGCTCTACCAACTCCATTAATCCACTTTTTTTCAGATAAAATTGTAAAATCATTTTTAACTAAAGATTTTAAACTCGCTACAAGTTATGAGTAATTCTTTTTATTTACCTTTCTAGCAAGGAAGGAGACATAAATATGTGGGGGAAAAATGAACAAAAATTATTATGGGGTACAGCCTATTTACCCTTATTTTTATTAATGATTTATCGGTTTATAGAAAGTAATAATTTTTTTCCGAGTAAAGTTAAAAACCTAATCGAAAAAATAGGCAAAGAAAATTTTGATCTTATTAACATTATACTTATTCTTTTTCTATCCTTTATTTTATATAAGGGTGTTATAAACTGGCTTTTTTCAGGTAATGATGACAAGCTAAAACAAAAGAAAATAGGTAAAGACTTCTTTATAAGAAAATATGAGAAGTTAAGTGTGAATGACTATTCTTTTTTTCTAATGACACTACTTTTGCCGCTTATTTCCTTGGATTACAAATCAATAATTAATTTAATTGTATCCTTGTTAATAATTTTATTTATCATATCAGTGTATGTTAAAACTGATTCTATCAGTGTATGTCCACTTTTTTTCGTGTCTGGAAGGCAAGTGTTCAAAGCTGTAATGTCTGAATACACCAAAGAAGAAGAAAACCGTGATCCTTCACTCAGGAAAGAGGTAATTATTATAACTCTTGAAAAGAACCTAGATCTCAATGGGAATTTCCGAGCTCAAAGGCTTGTCAATAACGTTTTTTATGTCGCTGTTAAAGAATAATGTAATTAATGAGAGCACCCAATTGGTGCTTTTTTTATTGCAACAAAAAAAGCAGCTAATGGCCAAGGGAATGGAGCCATGCAAAGGGGAATGCTTGATAAAATCGATAAAGCAGTATTAATTAAAAAAATTCAGCAAGTTCACCAAGAGAATATTAAGCAAACAGAAAAAACATCATAATCACTTGGAGATGGATCATTTAGAAAATGAAACCTTACAAAAAGTATTAATTTTTACAACTATATTGGCTCCAATTATTGCGGCCATGGTTCAAGACTGGCCTCCCACCCCTTGGATAAACATGACGAAGGAATGAGAAGATATATTTTATGACCCGTTGAGACATGGGAGGGAAATCTTTAGGTTTTCGAAAAATACTATTAGAGTATTGTCGGGGTTTGATACTCCGAAATCACGTACTCTCCACCACTGGTCATTTAGTTTCGCATTTGGGTGAAAAATACCCATTGGTGTATATGTTGATACAGTTCATCAACACCCTTAAGAGCAACTACTTTAATTTCATGAAAGGAGGTCTTGAAGCTGAAAAGCTAGCCTAGCATTAAGTTAAAACGTTCTTGAGGATTGTCGATATCAATTCGTAAAATGTCTTTAATTTCTGCTAATCTTTAAAGCAAAGTACTTTGATGGATGTATAAGGAGTCGGCAGTTTCTTTAATATTGCCGTTATGCCATAAAAACATTCGAAGGGTTTTTTCTAAATCTCTCTCTTTCTACATCATATTGGATTATTGAGTCTAAAGTAATCTCTGTATACAAGGCTGCAACTTCCAAATCAGCGATTTGATAAAGGACTGTGTAAGAACCAAGATCTGAAAAGGTTTAACTCCCTATTGGCAAGTACATTGAGCGTTTTAGAAGCCAGTCGGTAGCTTAACTGGTATTTATAGATACTATTTAAGGTGTTCATTGCCTTATAAAAAATAAAATAAATGAGTTTTCTGGACTTTTCAGGTAGCTCCTTTTCATAGTCATGCTTCACGAATTCAAGAAACCGCGCATCCTCATTATTGTGGAAAATCTTTGTCGAAATTCTGGAAGCACGCGCCCCCAAAGTCTCCTTCACTTTATTCACTTCAATTTTCAACATGACATTCCGATAGAAGTAAGGTTCGCCGTCATCATTTTCTGTCTGAGTCGTTAAATACTTGAAAAAGGAACGTAATGCTGAAATTTTCCGATTGACTGATACCTTTTCGGCTTTTTTTGTTTCCTTTTTATTTATAGGGATATTTCTCCGTTCCAAAAATTTAATAAAGGATTGGGCTTCGATCAACTTCAACTTTTCCAGCACTGAAAGGGGGATATCCTTAATATGCTCCTGCTCCGCAATGCCTTCGGCTATCAGCCACTCCAAGAATAATTTATAATCAAGAATGTAATTCAAGAGGGTGGAAGAAGACCGAATATCCAATTTATTGTCAACATATTCAACGATGTAGAAAGGAATAGACTTAACCAGCTGTTCCAATTTCTGCTCATGGACTTGATGTTGTCTGGTATTGGCCATTGGTTGACTCCTTTTTAAAGTTGATTTATGCGTAAAATTCAGTTTTTACGAAAAGTTGTTTACATAATTTTATTCATCGGCCGACGTAGCAGCCAAAGTATTGCAGGGAAGTGGTCTGAACTAATTGTTTTTCACAGGGACTTTCTCATACGATATTTTCCGGGTACTTGAGTTCCAGTTTTCAATAGCAGCTTCAGTAGCATCTTTAGATTCAAAAACCTCGTCTAGCTTCATTGCTTCTTCATTTGTTTGGAGATGATAAACTCGGATTTTGTATTTCATCATAAAACCCCTTTATCAAAATTTCAGCATCTGTTTTGTATAGTCTGTAAAATCTCCAAGGTGACTTTCAACAATTTACTTCAAAATGTCTATATTCACCGTCTGATAAACATGAACAGCTACATTCCTGAAGCCCACCATGGCTTTTAGGCGCTTGACTGTATTATCGCCAATAATCAGAGCTGCGTGAAGCATATCAAACGCATCTCTGCTGGTTTGAGGCAATCCCCAATCTTTGTTCAGCTACAATATGCATAGCTAAATCGATTGAAGCTTCACAGGCCCTCTGGATATTATGTTTGGTAAAGTCTTTTAGGATTCCAGCATCGTTGGCATAAACGTCTTGAACGCGGTTTATACATCGATCAATCACGCTGAAATTATTTAAAATCACATCATTTTTCATAAATAGTCCCACTTTCATCAATATTGTTAATACTATCCTCGCGTTCTTCATTTAACTTTGCATACATGCTGAGGTAGCAGCCACTACGCAGACTTGTCATTAAACCAGTAGAAGATACTAGGGAGTATTTTCTATATTTTCAGGATTCTTTATAATGTGATCAATCCGAGGCAGTCTCATCCTAGCCGTTACTTTTAAATTCCTCCGATTAATGGAATATCGATTTTATTAGTTATGTTGGATAGGCAAGATTTAGTGGACTGACGAATAGGGAAAAAGGATGGCAAAAGAGTTCATAGGGATACCTATAATATTGCGGATTTATAGAACAAGAAGCTTGTGGCCCAGACGAACTATAGTTTGACTACTATTAGTCTTTATTTCAAACATATTCAAAAATATTAACTAATCTGAGACAGCTACTTTAGTGACAGTGCCTTTTTTTGTTTATTTTATTGGTGAAATAATCTTAAATAACTTTTAAATTGGGCAGTGATTTTGAATGAAAAGCAGAGTATATCCGGTTTAAATGTTTAATAAGGAAAATATTCCTTGTATATGTAAAAATGTGTATTTATAATAGTATTTAGGTAATGGTATATTAGTAACTTTAAGATACAGGAGGAATAACTATGCCTTAAACTTTAATAATCTGCACAATGCAAAATAATTATGCCATTATTAATGGCCCTGTTAATGATTATTCTTTAGTCTTTCAACCGCCCTGTAATGTAAATAATATCATTTTAGAATATCCTACTTATAAAGTTATTGGCGATTATAGCTTAGCTTAAATGGAAACAGCTTGTCGCATGGAGATATAATTGATGATATAGAGAGGTATATCCTATTATTTCCAGTTAATATGAGATTGAATAAAGCTATAGAACTAAGTAATTTGTTAATGGATATTTTACATAATGGTTTGAATGCAAGAGTGGTTCCTAACTTTAACATAACTATAGATGGCATAAATTATAATGGAAGCCAATTTGTAGAGATTATCTATTGGTTAATAGGGCAAGAAGAAATAAATTACCCTCGTAGTAATGGGAAGATGGGGGTAAGACTACCGATAACTAGATATCATGAAGCTATAATTGCTGCTATTTATGGTTTCTTTACTACAAAAATTGTTAAACAAAGAGCGAATATTAGAAATAGAAGACCGCCACTTTGTTTACATGAAATTATTACACCCCAACAGAATAACCAGATAAATAACTACTTATTAAAGAATATTAATTTAATATAAATAAGGAGTGGGGGAATAAATATGATTAATTACCAGTTTTATCCTAAGAATAATAAGTTGCCAGATTTTTTATCACAAGTGGTTCAAGTATTCTCTGAAATGAATATTAGAATTTCGAGTACAAATAGAAAATATAAAAGTAATGATATATTGGCGGAATGTAGAGATGGCCTAATAAGCATAGGTTATAAAGTAGAAGGTAGTCATAATACTGATGGTAATTTTATCGAAGTACCTGTTTTATTTGGTAGAAACAATGTATTAGAAAAGTCTTTTCGTGCAGACGCTTTTAATGGAGAGATTAAATCTGTTATTGAAGTAGAAGCTGGTCGAGGAGTTTTAAACAATCAGTTTTTAAAAGACCTATTTCAAGCTTGTATGATGCAAAATGTCGATTATTTAACTATAGCGGTTCTTAATGAATATAGAACTAAAAATAAATCGAATAATAATTTTGATGAAGTATGTAAATTTTTTGATGCTTTATATGCAACTGATAGGTTAAAACTTCCACTTAAAGGTATTCTGGTAATTGGATATGATACGCCTATTGTTCAAGAAATCGAGGAATTTTTTGGAGAAGTTGTAGATGAACTTGAATCAAATGAAGAATAGTATTCTTCTAAGCCTTTAATAAGATTTAGTGGATTAGAATAGAATTTATTCCTTTGATATTCGTAAATATGTAATACACACCCTAGCCGAGAAATTTGTTATAAATAGAAATATGAAAATGACTCAATAAGATGTAAATAGCTCCCAATACTTTTTAATGTAGATTTCCGAATGTTATTGAGAAGTGGGTACTTCAGACCCAGGGCAAATTCCAATTTTCCACATTCCTTCAGAGTTTCTCCGTATGAGGATTTTATTGAAGGCTTGCGTTCCGACGGAAAAGGAGGCTTTAGGTCGATAGACGGAACCTTAAAACGGATTGCGATCGAGGCCCTTTATGAAGGGGTGAAAAAGAAGGAAAGCCATGAGAATTATTTTTCCCGGAAGCATGGAGTATTAAAGGCCTTTAATGAATATGATGCTTTTGACTTTACGGCGGCACCTCGATACGTGCTGGTCATTGATGAGATCAACCGTGCCAATATGTCAAAAGTATTTGGGGAATTGATTATATTGCTTGAGGAGCAGCTTCCTTATTCGCGGGAACCGTTTATCCTTCCTCCGAATCTTTACATCATTGGAACGATGAATACGGCTGACCGTTCGATTAACTAGAAAAGCTGGGAGGGGATGAAGTGATTGAACCATTATGATATATTAATAAGGTGATAACACGACATCTCTTTAGAATAGTTTAGGTGAAAATTTATAAACATTTTACTTCTTCAATAATCAAGCGCTTTAATTTATAAGAATCACTGAATTATTCAAAACTTTTATAAAGAATGATTTCAATGAATATATTAGGGGCGTGTTTTGATATCTTTTTTCAAAACACGTTTTTTCTATTTGCTCTTGTATCAAGGCTTATAACATTAATCAAACTCTATTTCAAATCTATAGTACCTTCATTGATGCCTTTTTTATTTTCATGGCTGCGGGGCGTTTTGGGACCTTGAGTATGTGTAAACCTCACCTGTTTATATTACGATATTACTTTTTTTTTCTGAAGGGTAGGCGGTAGAGTTGATCAAAAAAGGAAGGTGCTAACACAAAGCAGTTCGTCCTTTGATAATTCCCATTTCAATTGTTCCCGTATGATTCGAATATTTTTAAAATATAATTAAAAGCAAATAAACATAAGTTAATGTCGGATTTCAATTTTTTACAATCTTTTAATTGTTTAATCACATTTGAAATGTTTTCTGAATGCCTTCTACTATAACTTTTTAAGCTTGAGAGTCTTCTTTTTGCTTGAGATTCCTCAATAAGTAATTACATGCTAAAATTTTTATTGTATCGGGTTTAGTAAGATGTAACGGGGACTGTTTGTTTATTTATGTCCCCAAGTTGTCCTTAATTTGCGTCCCCAAAGATAAAGGGAGAGATAAGAAAATTAACAATTAATGTAATGTTATAAGTAGTTTTAGTACCATTACTATATAACCTATATTACTCAGGATAGACTGGAAATATTAACTTCTACTCTTTTAAAAAGTTCTTAGTCTTAGGATAGTTATATAGGTATTTGTCCCTAAGTTCATTTTTACCTAACACTTGACCAAATTCAAGAATCGATTAAGCTTTTTTTATAGAATCTTCTACTAATTCTTTTGTTACTTCAAGGAAGAATCTATTTGTATTGTAGCTTCTTCTATATTCTCTAACAATACAATTGGCCATTGCAGAATACTCTGCTTTAGGCGATAGAAAACTATTAAGCTCTTCAATCTTTTTATCTATTCGTCGCATTAGCTTAGCTGGCTGTGATTGAAATTCATCTATATCCTCTAGAATATCTTTCAATCTACTACAAATTATACTGTTAGCAGTAAACCTTCTACGATCTTCAAGGTGTTCTCTGTCTAAACCATAAACTTCTATTGATTTATTGCCTTCATCCGTCACTCCTGTAATTTTCCCATTGCAGGTGAAATTTAGATGTAGTTCTGGATCATCTGTACAAGGATTAATCAATAAAGGTACTTCAAGTTTATAAATATCATCATTACTTAGTCTGGCATGTTTAGAACCCACTTTTAGGGGGAATTTATTTAGCTTATAGGAACTATTACATACTCCACACGATAAAAGAAGATTATCCCAGTCTGCTGCTAACCAATAGTAACCTTTATGATCGCTATCCTCAGTAACCTTTCCTTTCGGTCTCCAATGTTCTATATGGGGATGCTCAATATGTGGTAAGAAACTTTCACAATAGGCGCATTTATTATTGAACATCGTCCAAAGTGCAGTCTTTATATAACCTCTACTATAAACGTTAAACTCAAATTTTTTGGGGTTGTTAAGAACCTCAAAGTGTTCTATAGCTAGGTTTTTTTCGTCAATTCCTTCTTGTTTTAATTTTGTTGGAGGGCTAGGTCTTTTAACCTGAATCATTCATCTTCCTCCCTATAATCATTCCAAAGTTTAATTAACTTTTCTTGTGTTACTTCATCTATTTCGTGGTAAGATTGATTTTTATTTTTTCTTTCAGCAATGTATTTATCAATTACCTTATAAAGTAGACGCTCCCTATTAGTAGCACCAAGATAGTTAAATGTATCTAACTGTTTTTTTAATACAGTTAGATCTTCTTCGTGAATTTTCGAAGAAGAGGCTAAAAGAGATTCATATTCAGATATTAATTCATCATATCTGACATCAATAGTACTATTCATCCCAAATAGATCTGATGTTAGTATTTGATCAATACGAAGACCGCTAGGGTCCGGTAAGTCACTAAGTATTTCAATACTTCCTTTATTTTCTATCATTACAGCTATCTCATTGCTTTTTACTCCGCGTAAACACAGTGGGTCATGACTGGTAACAAGGAACTGTACATAAGGAAATGCTTTACGTAGACTACCAACGATTCGCATTTTCCAAGTGGGGTGTAAGTGAGCATCTATTTCATCAATTAAGACTACACCTTCTGCAAGATGCCCATTCTCTTGGGTTGTTTCATAAATGGAACGCATTATATCAGCCGTAATCGCAATAACGTTCTGATAACCGCTACTTAGTTGGTCTAATGGAACTTCTTTGTCTCCTCTAATTAAATAAACATTACTCTTTTTAAGTACTAAATCTACTGTTTCATCCTCACTAAAAGGCAGAACATCAAGTATAACGGTAGCTACAGCTTTACCTAAGTTTTTATCTTTTAATAATTTTTTAGGGTGTTCTAAAAAATAATCACTTCGATTTGAAACAAACAAATTTCTCATATTATTAGTTTTAGTTTTTTTTCTACCTACTTTTGAAATTAGACGGACTGCACCATATGCAATTGTGGGAACTTGGTGGCCTTTATAGTGATACTCCACATTTCCTTGACGAAACAAGATCTCGATAGGAAAATCATAATCAGTTATTTTTACTCTGATAAATCCTTCTTCATTAGGGGGGACAAAAGATTTAGGTTCTATTTTAATTCCGTTCCAGTCACCAGCCAAGGCCAATGCGATTGCTTGTAATACAGTAGTTTTCCCTGTACCATTTTCACCTAATAACATAAGCCATGCTCCACTATTATCTTTGGTATTAAACTTATGTTTAAAATGTATTCCTCTTATGTTGGATATTTCGATATACTCAATTGATTGTCTTTTATAGTTGATATTTGAAGAGCGTAAATCCGATTCGCAATGTGTAAAAGGCCTAATATTGTCCATAAACTCTTTTATTGTATTAAAACGACCAAATATATTACTTAAAATAATTTTGTTATATTTATTAGTCAAGAATTCTAATTGTTCATCGCTATTAAGTTCCTTGTATATCCAGCGTGCTAAATAAAATTTCTTTGCGGCTAGGTATGGATTAGAGTGAGTAAATAAATTTTCAATTGATCTAAGTAATTCAATTGATCTAAGTAAATTGTAATACTCATGATTGGCGTTCCCGTATAATCTATAATCATCAAGAAGATTCCTAAGGGTATCTATTACCCGTTTGCGTTCATTAATCAAGGATTCTCGGTTAAGCTTTAGCAGTTCAAGTGTGTAATCTCCTTTTTCAGTCTTAGCAATTATAAGCCCGGTTTTACTAATAAATATATGATTTTCTGGGCGGTCATAACATGGATCAATGAGTAAAGGTTGCTCATATCGGACGCTTTGATTAAATCTAGCTCTACCGGATTTAACAGGAAAGTAATTAGCTTTATTAGAATTACACACTTGGCATGTCCAATGTAAGTTACTCCAATCATAACTTAACCAAACATAATGAAAACTGTACATATCATTACTTTTTTCAATATTTTCCTCTTTGATGCCTGTTACTGGCCGGAAATGCTCAATAAAACCGTATCCATTATGTGTAATTTCGCTCTCGCAGTATGCACATTTATTATTGAACTGCTCTCTTAGATGCTGTACCCATATCTTATCTAGCTTCGCAATAGACTTGTGATGAAAACGATTGGTGAAATATCCATTTTTAGAGTCTGATTGCAGAATTGTTAGAACATGTTGTACATATTCCTTTAGTCTTTGCTTCTCAGCGGATATCATTTCCCCTACTTTAGGTTCTGGTAGTCTTTTAACAAAAATCATCTTATCCTCCTTAGGATATAAGTATTGGAAACAGCAACATCACTTGCGAATTTCATAGGTATCTTTACTTATTAGTACTTTAGATGAAGAAGTAATTAGTTTACTTAAGATACACAAAAGACATCCAAAAGGAATAGGATTGTTGACTTGAACACACTACAATAAATTCTTTTTATTCACAGTTTGATGTAGTGTAGCTTGCTTGTATCATTCTCACAGAGATTACATATCCGGCGATATCATTAAACAAGGCCCAGCTATTATTTTTTGGAGCTTTTTAATTATTAAATCGAGGATAGATAATAATCTAGATAAGTATACAAATTTAATAAACCTAGGAAAATTATAGAATTATTTATAGGTATTTGCTAGATTTAATTGGGTTAATAAATTAATAATTCTACTGAGGGGTATTTTAAAGTTGAAGAAACTAGCTATCGAAGTTAAATGGGACTCAGGACTATTGATCTCGACTTCGAGGATGCCTTGACGATGTTTTTAAAGGATGGCGAAATACGAAATTTTCGCGAGCATACAATTCGAGATTATCGGAATGAACTTTCGTCACTTATAAGGATACTTGGGGAGCAGGACGTGACGACATACACTGGCGAAATTACGAAGGATATCATTCAAGAAAACGTTATCCTTTATATGAACGATAAGGCGGGTTTAAAAACGACTTCTATTAATACGAGGCTTCGGGCGACCCGTGCTTTCTTTAATTATTTATATAAAAACGACTATATTCCGGAGAATCCCGTAAAGGCTCTGAGCTTAGTACGCGATAGGAAAGAGGTAATCGCAACTTTCTCGACGAAGCAACTTAACGACATACTTGGCAAGCCATCGGGCATAAAAGACGTACAATGCAGCCCGCGTACTTTTCGACATACCTTTACGAAGATGAGCGTAAAGAATGGCGCGGGTATACAAAGAGATTTTCCATATAAAGGGCGTTATCGGTATCGGCGTACCACCCTAGAATTACGTAACCGAGGTGCTCGCATCAATCATAAAACAGTTCTCCGATTGATGAATGAACTAGGATTGAAGTCATTGGTTTGCATGAAGAAATACCGTTCGTACAAAGGGGACATCGGCAAGATTGCGCCCAACATTCTAGCACGTGATTTCAAGGCGGCAAAGTCCAATGAAAAGTGGGTGACAGACGTCACGGAATTCCATCTAGCTGGGGAGAGAAACTATACTTATCGGCCTTTCTTGATTTGTTTAATGGAGAAATTATCGCCTATAATATCGAATCTCGGCCTTTTTATCCGCTCGTTTCCAAAATGCTGGATAAAGCCTTTGATCGCTTGGAATCGAATGATTCACCCATTCTTCATTCAGATCAGGGCTGGCATTATCAGATGAAACAATACTCGCATCATTTGAAAAGACATAACATTACACAAAGCATGTCCCGCAAAGGAAATTGTCTCGATAATGCGGTTATTGAAAACTTCTTTGGCATATTAAAATCCGAATTACTTTATCTTCAAGAATTTGAAAGCATGGAGCATTTCAAACAAGAACTAGAAGAATATATCCATTACTACAATCATCAACGAATCAAGGTACAATTAAAAGGCATGAGTCCGGTAGATTACCGGGTTCATGCCCTCAAGGCTGCCTAATTAAATAAAGTGTCTAACTTTTTGGGTTCACTTAGCTCGGTCCTTTTTGTTCACAATGTCGTCACATTTCCCGCTTTAAAAAACATATGTTCTGGATATGACAGTATTGTAAACAAAACAATACTGGAGGTAAGAAGAATGAAAAAACAGATTAATGAGTTAAAAAAAGAGCTAAGAATTGTGTCACGATTTATGAATCGAAAAAAAGATGCGCCAAGGAATTTTAAAGATGAATTTGCAGAATACGTTCTAACAGAGTTGGAATTCAATTTTCAAAAGTATAAGGCTGACTATATAGACAAAAATTTTGACTTTGTGATAGAGAAAGATAGGGCTTATATACATGTGTTTGATTAATAAATAAATGTTGAGGTGAGATTCAAAATGTAAAAAAGAATTGTTTTTATATCCGACTATTTTCTCACCTCTCAATTTTTGCTCCAGTTCATATAAGATGTATCCTCGGATTTCCTTATTAGCTCTGCATCACCGGGTCGATAATTATTACCGCATGACTTACCTTCTTTTTAAAGTATTCGGCCATTATACGGATTCGATCGGATTTATCACGTTTGATACTTCGTAATAGGTATTCGGTATTAGAGATCTAGCTCCTTTCTTAAAGGCAAACAACACAAGATCCTTCGGGTTAAAGATGGCAAAACGCAAAAAATCCACGACATGTATATCGCGGATTGCTTCGAAGAGGTCTATGCGTACTCCAAAAACGTCCAGAATCCCTTTTTATTCCCGTACAAGAAGGGAGAACACCCCCCATTACCCCCAAACACAAGCCTACAGGCAGCTAAACAAGGCGGCAGAGTTCGCTGGCGTGGAGCATGTCGGCAACCATACTTTACGGAAAACGTTTGGCTACTGGTTTTATAAGGCCACAAAGGATATTGCCATGTTGAAACGGATCCTGAATCATCAATCCTTCCGTTACCCTGAAAAAGAAATTCAAAAGGCTAATAAAGAAGTGGAGAAACATGGCAAGGAGATTGAAAAAGTGAAACTTAAACTGAGGCTGCTGAACCAATGATAAAAGAAGGGGTGGATGCAATAGATATCACTATAGATAAAGCAGATACACCATCAACAGAAGATTTACATTAAGAAGATATCAATTAGTGTATAATTTCTTTTTTGTCTCAAAATATAAGAATACTAGTGGCAATGAGATACTAATAAAAACAACCTCTAAGATATACCTAGAGGTTGTTTCTTTCTACGAAGTCCTGGAAAAACCGTAAATGAAGTTTCCCCAATTATACATGACAATAAAAGAAATTGATTCAAGAGAAAGATACCTTATTTGTACTGTAGCATTAATGACTGGGATATACACAGGTGATATAATTAATATATACTACATAAAGTAATTTCAATTATTATAAATATAGGAGAATATACATATGAATCAGAATAAAGAGTTGGTCGTTTCTTCTCAAATTGAGATAGATAATAAAATATCTAAGTATAAAGGAATGAAAGTTTCGGAGTTAAAAGAGAGTTTGTCTATGCCACTGAAGGATAATAAAGCCTCATTTGTACAGTTAGCTAGGAAGATGATGGGGATAACAAATAATAAATTTGGTTTATGTGATAATAGAGTTGATGCTGTTTTAAAGACAGTTCGCTTAACAGGTATGGAAACTCCCGCAGAAGCCATGTCATTCATGCCAGTGGACTTCAAAGAATGGTCAGAAGCATTGTCTTGGGAAAGTAGCTCTCTATATAGGTATTTTAATGAAAAGACACTATTGCTATTTATTTTTCAGCAATATCCCACTGGAAAGCGTGTTGACGATAGTGAAATGACTTTTTTAGATGCTAAGGTTTGGAAGATGTCAGAATATGATTTAAACCATGGTCTTAAAGAAGTGTGGGAACGAGTTCGATATTTAATCAATGCAGATAAATTAGAAATCACTCCTGTGAAACAAAAAAACGGGAAAATTATCAATAAAAATAATTTACCATCTGGTCAATTCAACACACTAGGTCACTTGAGACCTGGTGCGATAAATGGTGATGATAAAGTACTGTTGTCGACGGGGCAAAGAATTGTAAAACAGAGATTTTGGTTTAATAATGAATACGTAAAAGAAATAATAGATTTATAGGAGATGGAAAAAATGGAGAATATCAATTTGTTTGATTTGTTTAAGGAAGGCTTTGTTAAAGAGGGCGGCCATAATGTTAATGTTCCAATCAAAAAGGCAAGTGGAGAAAAATATGATGGTAGAACTTACGCGATTCCACTAAAGTACCTGTATTATAATGAGCAGAATGGAAGAATAGGAGTTTCGCTTTCTGATTACGAAAGTACTAGTGGTAAATTAATACCAGGTCATAATGAAGAATACAATATGGTTATCCAAAATATGTTAGCTGACGATGCTGACGATATGACTAGAAAAGAAATGGAAAAGTTGAAGAGAGATATCGCCATGAAAGATCAAGATGAACCTGGTTATGTTTTAAGTGATGGACGAGTAATTGATGGGAATCGTCGGTTTACAGCAAAGCGATTACTTGAACAAGACCCTTCAATAACAGAGCAGCAATATTTTGAAGCAGTTATCTTAGATGATTTATCGGTACAAAATCATGATGATCAAAAGAAAATTAAGTCACTTGAATTGCAAATCCAATTCGGCAAACTTGGTAAAGTTGATTATAATCCAATTGACAGAGCTATTGATGCTTATAAAACGATTGTTAAAAATAATATTATGAGTGTCGCAGAATATACTAAATTTGCTGGACTGACATCGAACGAAGTTAACAAACGGATATTGGAAGCTGAACTAATTATTAAATTTTTGGAGTTTGCGAACACGAATCCGGATAACTATGCTTTAGCAAAACAATTAGATTTGGATGGACCGCTCCAAGATATGATTCCTCAATATAAAAAAATTAAAGACTCAGATAATTTAGATCAATTATTAAATAGTTTATTTGCTAAAATCATACAAATGCGCTCATCCAAAGAAGATTTCAAGGCTGAGTTTAGACAAATAGTCAAAAATGTTGTCGGTACAAAAAATGAAGAAAAATTTATTGAAGAGATGGAAGATGCAACAGATTCGATAGTAGAAGCACTAGATAAAGAAGATGTTATAAAGAATAATGTAGATTTATTTGCCACATTACAAAATAATCAGGAAGCCGTACAGGCTCTGGCAAAAGTTCAAACAATCTCTACTAATCATTCTGAAAAGGCGAAGAACTATAAAGAACAAAATATGCCAGTCAAACTCGCTGAAAAAGCAATTAGTAGTATTGAGGCTATTGATAAAAGAATTGTTACAGGGTTACCTAAAAGTGAAAAGGCTAAATTACTGAGTAGTTTTGAGAAGTTAAAAGTAAAAATTGATGATCTTCTTTCTGAGGAGGGATAAGTTTTGTTAAAAAGTTTTCAAGGCCGACTCAAATCTAGTTATAATTCAATGATTCAAAATGTAGCAGAGGAGTTCTATAATCCAGTATTGAGTGAATCCATTAGCTATAAACGAGTCAGTGGCTATTTTTCATGTAAGGCACTTTCGATATACGCTGAGGGATTAGATAGAATTGCAGAAAATAACGGATATATTCAATTCATTATTTCTCAAAATATTTCAGAAAAAGATTTTGAAGACATTAAGACGGGGTATCGTGAGCGCTCGAAAGGAGAAACCTTAACGCAAAGTGATAAACAGCGCTTAGGAAATTTGGCTTATTTAATCAGGCAAGGTAAAGCAGATGTGAAATTTGGCTTAGTAAAGAATGGATTGTTCCATACTAAGTGGGGCTTGTTTGAAGATAGACAAAAAGATGTTGTTTATTTTAATGGATCTCTAAATGAGACAGCAAATGCCATAGAGAATAATTTTGACTCATTTGATGTTGATTTCTCATGGGATGTAAGCGTCAATGTCCGCCAGCGTGTTGAGCAAAAAAAAGAAGAGTTTTCCCGTTTGTGGAATGATGATTATCCTGGTGTTCAAGTAGTTGATGCTACAGAGATTATTTATCCTTTACTTCAAGAATTTGATATGGGTAGGATACAAAAGATACCAAATCCGGAGCAAAATTCAGTTATCTTTGATATGGATGAGGAGCATTTCTTTTTTATCGATAAAAGCGATGAAGAAGTAACCTCGAAAAAAACGTATAAAAATAAATTTAGTTTTTATGTAGATGAAGATAAGGGATATCCTTTTTTTAGAGGAGACTTAACATATCGGGAGATTGAAAAAATTATTGAGTTAGCTAATAAGCAGGCGATTAAACGTCAATTTAACTTTATAGTCTCTTCACGCGTCGATAATTTTATTAATGCTCAGAAGTATTCAATTGAAGAATATCGGAAATCTGGATTGACACTAAAGAATCGAGATAGTCGCTGGGAAGAAGAGTTTATAGAGTTTAAGAAAGTTGTTGAAGAGGAAGTTGCTCGTCCACTTAAGCCTTTACAACTTCAATCTGCCATGTACATGCTCACTCAAAAAAGAGCTGCGAACTTTTCTGTTCCAGGAGCTGGAAAAACAGCTATGTTATTGGGTGTCTTTGCTTATCTAAACAGTAAGCAAAAAGGAGAGCCAATAAAGCGAATATTAGTAGTGAGTCCGATTAATGCATTTTTATCTTGGAAAGATGAATTTCAGGCAGTGTTTCAAGCAAAAAAAGAGCTAAGGATACTTAGTATTCATGATCAGTCCATAAATGGTAATAAATATGCCTTTGAAGCTCAATGGTCAGCAGCTAATTTGATTTTAATTAACTATGAATCATTGCCTAAGTTTAAAGAGTCAATAATTAAATGCCTATCGAATAATTCAGATACAATGCTAGTTTATGATGAAGTACACCGTGTAAAGGGTGTACAAGCAAAGCGTGCGATTGCTGCTTTAGAAATAGCGGACAAAGTTGATTATCGTTATGTTTTAACAGGAACACCTATTCCTAATGGATACTTAGATATTTACAATTTCTTGCATATTTTATTTAAAAAGGAATATAGCGCTTATTTTGGATTTGAGCAAAACATGTTGAAAAATCCAGATGGATGGCAAGTTGAAGAAATCAATGAAAAATTAGCTCCATATTTTTGGAGGACTAGCAAGGAAGATTTAGGGGTTCCACCAGCTGACTTAGACAATATTATAAGGGTTTTTCCTTCTGAAGAACAACTCCGCCTTGCAGAAATAATTTATACCACAGCCCAAAATCCATTAGCAACCTTGATAAGAATGATTCAATTATCGACTAATCCAGAAATTATAAATCAAGCGATAAATTATAGCGATTTGGGATTTAGTGAATTTGACAGTGATAATGATTCTTATGACCAGGTTAGCGCCAAGTTAAGAAAAGAGCTAGAGGATAGTATTCATGCTGCAGCCATTGGTGAGGTAAGCGAATGGGATTTAGCTAATGTAAACTCTCCTAAGTTTGATGCAGGAATTAAACTTGTAATTGATATAGTGAAAAAACATGGGAAAGTTGTAGTCTGGGGATTATTTGTTAACACTTTAAATAAGATTACTTGTGTATTAAATGAAAATGGAATTAATGCAAAAGTTATCTATGGTGGTACACCTCGTGATAAAAGAGAGGATATCATCAATACATTTAAAGAGAACACACATGAAATACAGGTATTAGTATCTAACCCGAATACTCTAGGAGAGTCAGTATCCCTTCATACTATTGCTCATGATGCCATTTATTTTGAATATAATTATAATCTCACTTTTATGCTACAGTCTCGAGACAGAATTCATCGACTTGGTTTACCGGAAAGTCAAAGTACGAGGTATTACTATTTAATGACAGTCAGTGATAGGGAGATTTATAATTTTATTGATCAAAAGATTTATGATAAATTAGCTGAAAAAGAAAAGAGAATGAAGGAAGCTATTGATGGTGATTGTCTTGTTCCTGAGTTTGTTGATGATGAGATTGAGGAAATGAAGCGAATTATTGAATCGGAACGTATGTTTTAATAGTTGCTGAATCGGCTAACAAAACTGTTTACAAACTTTTTTTAGTTGAACCATAAGCCATTTAATCTCAGAAATTAATCTTTTTTGATAACAAAAAGGACTCGATTATGAGTCCTTTTGCTTGTTGTATTTGTGTATTATTACTTGAAAAGCAAACATTATTAACTTAAACTTCTATTTCTACTGTATTGTACTCACGTACGATTTCTCCTAACTCAATTCCTATACGTTCAACGATTCCTGTAACTAAGGCATTCCCCATAAAGAACAAACGCATACGGTCTGAAACCTCATGGACATTTTCAAGACTATCTTTTTTGAATTTTGTCCAGTCTGGTGGGAAATCTTGCAATAATTCAGCTTCAATCGGTGTAAGCAGTCGGTATTTTCCATCGACTTTAAGCAAATGTGTTGAACGGTTTACAGAACCTTCACTTGTAAGCATCGTGCGTCCCGGCATGTCGAGAGAATCATACGGACTCATCCCACCTTCACTAAATATATATTTATGACCGTTATCAGCTACGCGCTCAATTTTTTTAGGACCTCGTAAGTATTCAAATTTTTTAAGCTTTGGATCGTCATCGTCCAACTGATAATTTGCGATGTATTGGTTGTACTCTTCTTCACCATGTTCACGCACATAATATTCTTTCGCTTCCCGAATGATTTCACCCAATGTCTTTGGTGCTTCCTTAACTGGTTCCGTATCAATAGTAAAGTATTGACCGTAACGCATAATACCAGTATTCCAAATAGTACCTGTAAAATTGTCAGAAATGTCTACGATGTACTCTTCGTTGAGGATGTCTTTATCAGACAAGGTATCTGAGTAGTGCCGTTTCTTGTATGCCTCTTGTTCAATAGGAAATTGACGAGCGAACAATCCATCTTGAAAGATGTAGTTATCGAAAGTAGCTTCATCACATGTCATAATATTTTTCTCTTTCTTAGGCTTGCCATACTTTTCATCCATTGCCAAGGCAAATGATGTGTCATTCCGATACACGTAAAAGAACACACGGCGGCGACGTTGAGCGCGCCCATATTCTGCAGCGTTAATCACACGCCATTCAACAGAGTAACCAAGTTGAGCAAATGCCCCAAGCATAATTGCAAGGTCTCGTCCACGTTGTGAAGATGGTGATTTTAATAATCGATCAACATTTTCTAAAATCAAATATTCAGGTTTGATATGGTTAACCGCACGAATGATTTCCCAAAAGAGAACACCTTTCTTCCCTTCGATACCCAATTCATGTTTTTTAGAACGAGCAACAGAATAGTCTTGGCAAGGGAACCCACCAACTATCATGTTTACACCCTGAGCTTTCATTTCTTCGAAATATTTATTTGAGACCTGCATGATATCAACATTACTGTGTTGAATATGCGGATAATTATAGACACCTACTTCAAAGGCATCTTGTGATTTGCGAGATGGTTCAAATTGATTAGTGTTTGTTGTTTCAAAGAACGGTTCTTTGAGTGTTAAGTTGGCGTTATAAAGACCTACCACGAAGCCTCCAACCCCGTCAAACATTGAAAATACTCTATACTTAGACATTCACTTTTTCCTCAACTTTCTCAAAGAATTCGTTGTAATCGGTAATTTCCAAACAGTCCATCACCTTCTCGAGTTGTTCTAAGTTCACTGTAGAACGGATACCTCGAACCATATCACTAATAGAACTTTCACGAAGCCCACTAGCTTTCGCTAAGTCCTTTTGGCGCATTTCTCTCTCCTTGAGAATTTCATTCAAGCGTAGTTTAATCATACCTTTAGCTCCCCTCAAAAAATACGGGATATTGTATCAACGAATTATTATAACCTATACAGACAAAAAGTTGAAGGTAATTTATAATAAAGTTGCACCGAAGATTAAGATTTTCCATTAAGGAGATGGCAATGGATAGAGAATATAAAACAATCCGAGAAATAAAAGAACGTGGTGAAGCTGCTGTTGGTAAAATGATAAAGGAGCTTGTCACACAGGAGAATGTCGATAAGTGGTACGCTAGCCCAAGAAATAAAGGTTGGCTTGGGAATGCAGTTGAAAAAGATTGGTTCGGGCTAGCGAATAACAGTCGACCTGAGGCTGATTTCAATAATCTAGGTGTAGAACTCAAATGTGCTGGGCTTAAATTTTTCAAAAAAGAAAATTCCTGGGGTGCCAAAGAAAGACTAGTTCTTAACACTTTTGATTTTAGTGAAGAATATAAGAGGAATTTTAAAAATTCTTCCTTTTTAAAAAAGTCAAAGCTTGTAAAACTCATGTTGTATAAATATGATCCAGTTGATTTTTTTCAATTCGAAGAAAAGGAATACCCAATCTATCCAGATTTCTTAATGACCCATGCTATTCTTTTTAATTTGAACGACTTATTAGATGATGATTGGGCAATCATTGAAAATGATTGGAACATTATAATGGATATGATTCGTCAGGGGAGGGCAGAGGACATTTCCGAAGGTATGACACAATACCTTGGAGCAGTGACAAAAGGAAGTAAAACTACAGAGAACAAAACTACACAACCGTTCAGTGATAAGAAAGCACCTAGACGAGCTTTTTCTTTAAGACCAACGTACATGAAGGAAATTACGAAGCAAATTGTACAGGGCGAATTAAAGAGTTCAATTACTTACGCTTCTTATCAAAATGACTATCCTGAATTACATAAAAAAATCGATGCAAAGCAAATTGGTACTCAAGAGCATATCATAAAAGATTTATCCGAGTTAAAACATAAAACGTTTGAACAAATCATTCTCGATCAGTTTAAACCGTTCTACAATATAGATAAAAAAGTCTTAGCAGAAAAATTTGATGTTAGAATCAAAGAAAAGAATGACAAAGCAAGTACACGGCTAATTGCCCAGAAGATGTTTAATCTAAAAGGTGATTTAGAAGAAACAGATGAGTTTAAGAAGGCTGGAATTGCTGTAAAAACAGTTACCGTAAAATCTAATCAGAGAAAAAAAACATCCGAAAGAAGAATCACAACTGAAGGATTTAAACTTGAATCGGATGTTAGCTTCATTAAAGATATTAGTAACCTTGATTGGGAAGATACTCGAGTGTATGACTATCTTTCCACAACAAAATTCTTATTAGTCGTTTACGAGGAAACACCAGAAGGAGAGATATTTAAGGGTGCAAAATTTTGGTATATGCCAGAAGACGAACTCATGGGTACAGTCAAAAAAACATGGGAAACAATTAAACAAACTCTCATTAATGGTGTCGAGTTAACGTTTAAACGTGTTAAGATAAGTGCCTCTAATAAGAAGGGTTACAAAATAGAGAACAATCTGCCTAGCCAAGTAAGTGGTCCTCAAATTCTTCACATTCGACCTTCTGCTGACCAGTCGGATTATCATGAAAGTAACAATTCAGATCGGCTACCCTGTCCTGCAATTTGGAAGTATAGACCTGAGGATATGAAAGATATTTTGACAGATAATTATATGGTTAAGCAAGCGCTCTGGTTAAATAAAAATTATATGTACCAACAAGTAAAAGAATTTTTCGAATGAGATTACTTGATTTGTACTAATACACCGATTTCAGAAACCAATAAAGAATCCAAAAGGTGTTTTGGAACAGACTAGGGATTGGAGTGCCAAAAAGTACATAATAGAGAAACAATTGTGGCGTTGTTAGCTAATAGTTGACAACTTAAACTTATGAAACTTGCAAAAGGTATAAAAGACGTGATACTTAAAAAGGGGAGATATGCCGAAATGTCTTATAAGATAAGCTGGGATTGCTTTTGTTATGTAGCTCTACCCCTTTGGGTTTATTATGGTAAATAATTTCTATGAATTATTATAGAAATCCTTTTTCAGCTAGCCTGCCGAGATAGTTCCATAAGAAAATCAACATTGTTCATTAACAGAGCTAAATAATTTAATGAGAAATTGAAACGACACCTTAAGGTGTCTCTGTAAATGTAATAAGCGTTCTTTCTTCCCTGAATTATCTGATTTGTGCTAAGAGTAGTTTGGCTGAAAGTTAAAAATTGTTGTTGTAATTAGGTCATAGGATGGGCGAAATGGTTTTCAAGTTACGGAGGATGAAGATAGGCAACATATGCAGAAAGTTCTATCAGCCCCACCATTAATTATAGATAATCAAATTATTAATGTAACAGAGGCTGCATTAATAATTTATTTTAAACCTAAATATAACGTTGATTTTGTGAATAACTTCCCAGATGTCAAGCATAAAGGTTACACATTCTACTATAACTATGACTACAATTGTATTACGGTAGAATTAGACCCATCTGTGTGAATATAAAAATTCATTCTGAACTTACAGGATATAATCAATTTTCCCCTGTTAAGTATTTGCTAAGTTCAGAAGAAAAAAGACAATCTATGTTTGTATTTTAGACGCAATAAAAGAGACCACGATATGAACTGCACCCCAATTGTTAGACACCATCTAACAATTGGAGGTGCTTTTTTTTATGACAAAATATCATTAGAGTTGAAATTAAAAGCTGTCCTTGCTTATTTAGAAGGAATGGACTCATTCAGCTAACCACCAGGCCACTAAGAATCAGCTGGCCATCAAAACAGCTGAATATGACGCAAAGGTTAAAGAGCTTGCTGCAGCTAACAATACAATTAAAAACTTGAATCCTACACTTAAATATGCGGAAGAAAAGGCCAAACAAGCTGATAAATTAGTCGCTGAACTTGAAAAAGAAATTGAAAAGGCTAATAAAGAAGTGGAGAAACATGGCAAAGAGGTTGAAAAAGTGAAAACTAAATCTGAGGCTGCTGAACCAATGACTAAAGAAGAAGTAGATGCAATAGATATCACTATAGATAAAGCGGATACACAAATAACTGAAGAAGTACAAAAATAAGAATATCAATTAGTGAGAATTTCTCTTTTGTCTCAAAACATAAGAATACTAGTGGCAATGAGATACTAATAAAAAAACCTCTAAGATATACCTAGAGGTTTTTTCTGTCTACGGAGTCCTGGAAAAACCGTAAATGGAGTTTCCTCAATTATACATGACAATAAAAGAAAATGATTCAAGAAAATATAAATGTATTTTTACTTTTTTATTCCGTCTCACTACAACAAGATTACTTGTCATTTTGCGACGGTATTTTTTACGCAATATCAACTTCCTATAATTTATCTTATGTAAACTAGATAAATTGAAAACTATAAAGAACCATAACTATTCTCCCTCACCTCTATAATAGTAGCATTAATTTAAAGAGGTGTATTATGAAGTGGTTAAAAAAGAACGAAGATAAAAAGGGACAATTTCTTTTTGGTGATTATATTTATGAATATGCCCTCATACTTTTATTATTTGCTTTTGTGTCCCCTATCTTTGGAATTTTCATAGTTAAAGTGCTTAAACTAGGTGATGCCTTTGCAGACTTAGGTGTTTACGGTGACTTCTTGGGTGGATCCACCCTCCCATTTTTAACTATAGTTACAATTGCATTTGTATATAAAACATTTAAACTCCAAAAGGAACAGCTCAAGACTCAAAAAGAAGAAATGAGAATGACCAGAGAAACATTAGAAGAGCAAAATAAAACCGCTAGAATGCAGAGGTTTGAAAATTCCTTCTTTAAGCATCTTGAGGAGATAAGGTCTGATAAGGAAATCAACTTTGGCGACCAAATTACGAAAATAAGTATGGGCGACGTCCTATATGGTTCTTTAACGTCATACAAAAAGGCAATGATTGCTTACCAGGATGAGTATTCAAGTCATTTTGCAATTCCAGATCAAAGTGAATATCAATATTTTTTTGGTAATTATGAATCTCTTGCTGATGCTTCATTAAGTAAATCAGGATTTTATGATAAAAGAGTTTACTCCTTTGCCCTGAAAATAAATAGAGTTTTTGACATAATAAATCAATACAGAAGTAGCATGGAGGAATCGGAGGTTGAATTTTACTTAGATTATTTATCTGCTGAAATTGATTTCTCTACTTGGTCTTTGGTATTACTTCAAAATTGTATTATGACACAAAGAACACAAATCATAAATGAATTGAAACTCGATAACTGGATTCACCCGTCGTTGGATGCTGGCCTTAGTGAACTTGATATTCATTATATTTCTTACATAGTACATGGAGATCCTTTTTATAGTTATGAGCAATAAGAGCAAAACCGCTATGTCTTCAGCAGCTCCCCTTTTCAGTGTATGAATATTTACTTTAAAATTGGGGTATGTTATCCTTATATTAACATAAACTAAAAACACCCCCATGCTGGACACATGAGGGTGACAACTAGCAAGAGTGGTTGGTCACAACTAATAACTCTTAATCAGAAGAATCAGAAGAAGAACCATTTCCATCTTGGAGGGCGGAGTGGTTCTTTTTCTTTTTCTTACTGAACGCAGATATGATGAGACTGGTTGCTACAGCAACTATAATGTCTTTACCAATATCTGTTACAATGTTCAATAGAAAATGTATCATGCGGTCACCTCCCTTCCCATCTATCATTAGATGGCAAAGGTGAAACTGTGACCTCCCACTCTATCCTCAGTTGTTCCTCTATTTTATCATATCTTTCCCATTCTAGTAATTTTATGTAGAAAAAGTCTAGTAATTAATTTAAGAAAAAAAAGGGTGTATTCGCCCCCCTTCAGTTTACCAATTAATTCTCATATTCATTGCACATTTTAGAACCTTATAATGCTTTTCGTCTAAGCTGTTCATACAATCATATAAATTAAACGCTTATATCCATTCCACATATTCAACGAAAATTTCCCTAATTGGACCATTGATCCTGTTAAGTCATAAGGAACATCCTGTGGCTCTCCACTGTCCTTATAATCCGGTAATTTTGATAAAGTGTATTTATACTCCCAGAACCATATCCAGTCAATAGGCGTCTCAATTGAACCTAAATATCTCTCTACTTTTTGAAATATCATAGGTACCGATAAAATATAGCAAGCTGTTCTTTGTTCCGTATCATTATCACTTACATTCCATCGCAGCAACGTTTCTTTGAAGTTTACATTATGCTGCTTATCAATAAAAAAGATGGACTCCGACACTTTAACCATAAAACAACCCCCTCCTATTTATCCCTTATCCCTATCATTTCCTTATTTATCCTCATCTATAACGTATCCTGATTATATCATCTGGTATATACTTATACACATTTTTACATTTTAAAGAAATATTGAATAATCTATATTTATTACTATAAAAATCTAGAGAAAATGTTTAGTATTGATTACTTTTTTTCTATTGGAGGGAAAATAATGAAGGAAGATAATGAAAATATCTATACTAATAACATTGAACAAAAATACGTGCCGTATACTCTTGCAGCTGTTATTACATCCCCTATTATCGGGTGGATATTAGTTAAGGAGAAGGGGTATAATTTTGGCGAATTAGGAACATTCGGATATTTTTTAGGAGGATCGACCGTTCCATTATTAACATTTATAACGATTCTTCTTTTAATACGAACAATTAGGATTCAAAACAATCAGCTCGAAATTCAAAATAATCAGCTCGTGATTCAAAAAGACGAATATACATTACTTAGAAAAGAAATGGAAGACACTAAAAAAGTACTCCAGGAACAAGGCAAAACAGCCAGAATGCAGTGAAACATTCATGTTAATTGAACAAATCATTCGTAGATATAGTCTTACGAATATGGTTTCATATTTTTGTGAAATGGCAGAAGTTAGCCGCAGTGGATATTATGCTTGGCAACAGGCTGAAAGCATTCGATTTACTCTCGAAGAGAAAGATTGGCAGGATTATGAACTCATTCATAAAGTATTTGAGGGAAAGAAGAAGAAGGCTGACGCCCTCACCATCAAAATGATTGTAGAGAACGACTTTTTTGTCACGATGAACCATAAAAAGATTCGGCGTTTTATGAATAAGTTCAACCTGAAGGCAAGAATTCGCCAAGCGAATCCCTATAAGAAAATGGCTAAAGCCACCCATGAGCATAAAGTCGTTCCAAACCTCTTAAACAGGAAATTTAACCAAGGAGAACCTAGGAAAACTTTTCTTACGGATATCACTTACGTCAATTATGGTTCTGGACAGCCAGCTTATCTTTCTTGTGTCAAAGACGCTGTTACACGGGAAATCGTTGCCTATCACTTATCTAGAAGCCTCAAGATGGACATCGTCTATCGGACATTGGAAAAACTCGCCGATTCACTAGATGAACTGCTTCATCCTGAAGCGATGATTCATTCAGATCAAGCCGTTCATTATACACACCCTGAGTTTCAACGGCGAGTAAAGAAACTAGGACTCATACAATCTATGTCCCGGAAGGGAAATTGTTGGGATAATGCCCCCATGGAATCATTCTTTGGCCATTTTAAAGATGAAATGGATTATTCAGTGTGTCAAACATTTGAGGAGTTACACCTCATCATTGAAGAATACATAGAGGAATACAATACAAATCGTTACCAATGGAGCCTAAATAGAATGACTCCCGCACAATACGGGAGCCATCGGTTAGCTGTATAAACTATAGGTCTTTTTTTAGACTGTCCATTTTATAGAGCACAGTTCAGGAAATTAGAATGGATGTGTTTTGGCTTTGAATTAATGAATTCTACAATACGATATTAAACATTCACTACTGTATAGTTTTATCGGCAGGCTCGATTTTATATTAATATTATTATCTATTACCAAGGTGTACCGATAAGAACGAAAATCAACCAGGCTAGTCCTGGTCCAACTACAATGAAGAGACCAGCAATCATTAATAGCTTCCTGAAGAATAGACGCTCATTTACCCCTTGTACGTTTGCCATAATTAGCGCCCCGTTTGTAGAGAAAGGACTAATGTCAACTACACTGGCAGCTACAGCAAGTGCTGAAACTACACCGATGGATGACATGGTAGGATCCTGTAAGATTGGCGCTGAAAGTGGAATAACCGCGGTCAGGAAACCTGCTGTAGAAGCAAATGCCGAGACGATACCTCCAACATATGAAGCCATAAGAGCTGCGAGTACAGGGTTCCCTACATTTGCAATCTGTTCAGTCATGTAATCCATCGTTCCAACCTTTTCCATAACACCTACATATGTCATGATACCCGTTACCATGATCATTACAGACCATGGCATTTGCTTTAAAATTTGGGTTTGTTTAGAAGGTTCCATTAGCCCAAGAACCAGACCAATCATCAATGCCCCAAAGCCCATGTTCATTTGGAATGCAAGGGCCATTGTGATAAGAAGACCGATACCGAAAAGTGTCGCGATTTGATACCATAAAGCTCCTTGGTCTTCTTTTTCGTTAGGAACACTTACATCATTGCCATCAATTGTGGCGGCCATCTCCAATTGGGCGCTTGTAGTGTGCTTGAGTAAACGAATTCCCCCGAAAGCTATAAAAATTACGATTGAAATGAGTACATAAAAAACAAAAGTGTTGAAGAAAAGCATGATAGGTGAATGTGGGATTTTCTCCGAACTCATGATACCGTTTACAACCAAGCCGAAGATATTGAGTGGTGAGAAGGAACCCGCATACATTCCAGTAGAAATCAAAGTGCCCATCAGGATTGGATTAATCTTATGCTGGTGAGCTAACCGTAAAGCGATTGGGAATAAAATAGGGCCCACTGCAACTGTTGAAGCCCCAACTGCCGATAACATCGCTGCAAGTGAAAATAATACCCAAGGCAGGAGGCCAACGTTACCTTTAACCAATTTGAGTCCCCCGGAAATAATTAAGTCAAGGGTACCGTTGTTTAATGCGATTGCAAACAAGTAGCTAACCCCTGTGAGGAGAATAAACATGTCAATGGGAAAAGCGGCATAGATATCCTCTATCGCTAAACCACTAACATAGGTGCCGACAACAAAAGCAGCAACCATTCCTAAGATACCCATGTTGACAGAAACAAAGGAACCGATAATAAACATGGCTAAAAGTACAAAAATTGTAATAAGTTCTAGACTCATTTTATTCGCCTCCTAATAAGTGTGCTTATATTGTGGTCGACCAATGTGATAGTGCAACGCAACTTTTCAAGACTCAATATAGAAACTGCCTAAAGATCGCCTTCAGGGAACAGTAAATTTACACATTGAAATTTTATGTAATTCTTATCATCACTCTATTTGACCAGTCTCTGCACAGGATTCATAACATTCATGCATCTTTCGATTGGTATAAAACGCTTACATAAATAGCGAAATAATCTCAACGTGACCGGAAAAACTATACGATCGTAACTAAGGAATTAGACTTCTCTTTACTGCTAGGTTTCTTATATCTCAGCAGCAAACTATTACAGATTCCTAAAACTTTATAGCTTGTATTCCTCAAATCCCTCCTCTTTTTTAAATTTTAAATATTCTATTTAATTAACATATAATATCAGTCGTTTACCGTCAACAGTCAACAAAATGAACTTTAAGATCTTTAACAGACCCTTTTTAGCTAGGCAGGATTTTCACAGGGCTATAAACGAAAATCCACCTAAGCCTTATACCTGTTTGTATCACTCACTTTAGCTTTCTTTGTGAAACATATGATTGTTGCCACTCCATTACTAAAACAGTATTAAAGCAATAACTCCATCCCCTTGAAAATGAAGCCAGGAATAGCCCTAAACTCCTGTTAGCTAAAGAATGACCTTATTTCAGCCACCATTAATAGTTTAGAATTAAATGCTATAAATTATAGAGTAGGTTGAACAGTCGAATTATTACTAGTGTGAGAATCTTGGATTCGATCTATAACTCTAGCACCAACTTGAGAGGTGCTAGAAGTCCCGCCCATATCTGGTGTCAATACGTCTGCTTCGATCATTACTTTTTCTATGGCACTTAAAACCCTTTTACCCCAATCCTTGTGACCGAAGAAATCTAACATCTGACTAGCGGACCATATTGTAGCCAATGGGTTAGCTATTCCTTTTCCTGCGATATCCGGTGCCGAACCATGAATTGGCTCGAACATGGACGGGTACTCTCGTTCAGGATTGATATTTGCACCCGCAGCAAGACCTAGTCCCCCTGCAATGGCGGCTCCTAAATCAGTAATGATGTCTCCAAATAAATTGGAAGTGACCACCACTTCAAATCGCCATGGTTGCTTTACGAAGAACATGGCAGCTGCGTCAACTAGATATGAATAAGTTTTCACATCAGGATACTCTTTGGCTACTTCGTTAAAAACCTCATCCCAAAATACCATAGAATAATTTAATGCATTCCCTTTACTAATGCTCGTCAAAGATCTTGCCTGTTTTCTTGCTTCTTCGAAGGCATATCGAATAATCCGTTCAGTGCCTATTCGAGAAAATATACCAGTCTGCAAGACCACTTCATTTGGTTGCCCTTTAAATAACCAATCACCGGCCCCTGCATATTCGCCTTCACTATTTTCACGGATGACCAACATATCAATTTTTTCACGACTTACATCCTTTAAGGGACAGGGCGCTCCTTCTAGAAGTATAATCGGGCGGATATTTACATACTGATTAAAGCCTTTGCGAATTTTTAGTAATAGGTCCCATAAGGAAATATGATCAGGAACACCTGGATACCCGACTGCTCCTAAATAAATGGCATCATAAGCCTTTAGCTGTTCTAATCCACCTTCCTCCATCATTTTTCCATGCTCAAGGTAATATTCACAGCCCCACGGAAAATAGGTGAATTGAAATTCAAACGATCCGTCCAGTTCTGCTGTTTTGTTTAATACCTTGATTCCTTCGGTCAATACTTCCGGCCCGATTCCATCACCGGCAATAACGGCGATTTTATATGGTCTTTTCATCGTTTTTCCCCTATCTAATTCGATTACTGGAGCCGCCATTTAAGAAAATGGCGGCCAGTTCTACGGGATTCTTACTTTTCTAACGGTTGATTAGTTCTTAATTATTAATACTTCCCTGATAACAAGGCTCCAGCATTCGGAACTTCCGTATTAAGACCTAATTGCTTAAGTATCTTATAAACCGTAGCAACTCCAGCAGATAGAACCGGTACCCCTAAACGATCCTGCACCTCTTGAATGGCTGGAAGAGAAGGCATCTGAACGCATGCCGATAATACCACAGCATCTGCACCTTCAATATTCAAATGATCTGCATGCTCAATCAGGTTCATGGGATTTAAACGGCCAACTTCGAGGTTGTCTGCCACTTCTAAACTTATAGAATCGATGACCTCAATACCAGCCGCATTCAAATATTCAATAACGGTTTTCGTAAGGGGCTTCATATACGGTGTAATGATAGAAACCCTTTTTGCACCTATAGTGTTTAAACCTTCAATTAATGCACCCGCACTGCTGACGATTGGAGCTGCCCCACCATTTTCCTCGGTCGTCTTCCCTAGGCGTTCTTCAGAGATCTCGTGGTATCCAGGACCTTGACACATGATGGCAACCAAACAAGCATATGCCAAAACATCACATCGAGCGTCAGAAAGTTCAACCGCACAACGATCGCTATCCACGTCCATTTTTTTCAACTCTTCTGGATTAACATGCATCATGCGCATACGTGATGAATGGAATGTGAATGTTTCTTCCGGTTCTACCTGCATCCTAGAATGAAGCATGGCTGGAATTTCTGTTTCCATTGTGGTATTTGAACTTGGTACGATAAGACCTACTCGATAATTTTTGCTCATGTTTGTTCCTCCTAAAAAATTTTATATTTGTTGGATCATGCTTTTACTTTGTGGTAATGACCTTTTAATTCACGAGTGGTCAAAGGCTCCACTAATTCTACACAATTAAGGAGGGAAGGAAGATCGATTCCTGTATCAATCCCCATTTCATGTAGCATGCATACTACATCTTCCGTAGCAACATTACCTGCCGCTCCTGGGGCAAAAGGGCATCCACCAAGTCCACCGATGGAAGTGTCAAAACGTGTGACCCCTACTTGAAGAGCCGCTATAATATTCGCCTGGGCAAAGCCATATGTATCATGGAAATGGGCGGTGATCATCGCTTTCGGTTGCCCCTGTGAGATCTGATTGAATAAATCATGAACTTGTGCTGGATTTGCACGGCCGATTGTATCACAAACCACAATTTCATCCACGCCTAAACTGTCAAATTGGCGAATGATTTCCAATACTACATCTGGATGTACCTTTCCTTCAAAAGGGCACCAGAACGAAGTTGCGATATTAAATCGGATAAACATGCCATATGCTTTTGCCTTCTCAATGACACTACTAAATTTAGTGATAGACTCTTCTCTGGTCATTTTGACATTTTTCAAATTAAAGCTGTCACTTGCACCCACTACAATCGAAAGGGCATTTACCCCATTCTCAACCGCCCGGTCATAGCCTTTTTCATTCGGAATCAGGGCCATGTACTGCACATGACTTTCACGTTCCATTCCTCGGAGCACTTCTTTAGCGTCCTTCATTTGGGGCACATACTCCGGATGTACAAAAGATGTCGCTTCCATTCTTTTAATGCCGGTCTTGTTTAACTCATTAATCAGATTAATCTTTTTTTCTGTCGGGATAAAATTCTCCTCATTTTGAAGACCGTCCCTTGGTCCAACTTCGATTATCTCTACGTTCTTAGGTAAATACATGGTTAAATCTCCTTTCTGACTTACGAGATACCTAGTTTATTAGCTAGATAGGGCTCTAAACCGCCAGCCGTCACCATTTCTATTAAATGTTCAGGGAGTTTTGTCCCTTTGTATTCTGCCCCTTGCGTGTGGTTAATGATTTTACCAGCCAATAGATCCACCTCAATCTCATCCCCTTCTTGAATGACAGAGGTGTCCATCATTTCCACGACCGGAAGACCAACATTGATTGAATTGCGATAAAAAATACGTGCGAAGGATTCTGCAATAATTGCTCCGATTTGGAGATGCTTCAAAACCATTTGTGCCGTTTCCCGACTTGAGCCTGAACCGAAATTATTACCTGCTACCAGTATGTCACCAGGCTGAACTTTCTTAGCAAAACCAGGATCAATCGCTTCCATGGCATGTACGGCCTGTTTTTCTACAGGCAAACTCATGTATTGCCCCGGTGAAATGATGTCAGTATTAATGTTGTCCCCATATTTCCATACACGACCTCGAATGATGACTGACATTACGCTCTAACCTCCTTTGGTAAGTATTTACGCGGATCAGCGATTTTCCCCTCGATTGCAGTGGCAGCGACCGTTGCAGGTGACCCTAGGTACACTTCCCCTTTTGGAGAACCCATTCTTCCTCTAAAGTTCCGGTTCGACGATGACATGACCACCTCGCCTGCCCCGATGACTCCGCTGGTGAATCCTCCACAAGCGCCGCAAGAAGGCATGTTTACAAAGCAGCCCGCTTCCGTCAGAATATCGAGAATTCCTTCTTTATTCGCCTGCATCCAAATGTGCTGTGAGGCTGGTACCACGAGGCAGCGGATATTTTTAGAGATCTTTTTCCCCTTCAGGATTTGGGCAGCAATCCGCAAATCCTCTAATCGACCATTCGTACAGGAACCTAAATATACCTGATCCACTGCTTTTCCTTCTACTGCACTGACAGGGTGAACATTATCGACTTCATGCGGACAGGCTACCTGAGGTTCTAATTCAGAAGCGTTAAAATGTAAGGTTTTGATAAACGATGCATCATCATCACTCTTTATCATATCTAAGTCTTCGAGAACAGCTTTGGAGCGTAAAAAATCAGTAACTGTTTCGTCTGGTTGTATCAGTCCTGTTTTTGCACCTGCTTCAACTACCATATTAGATAAAACCAAGCGTTCATCCATGGACAAGCCTCTAATGGCACTACCTGAAAATTCAATAGTTTGATACGTTGCTCCTGCATGTCCAATCTCTTTGATAGTTTTAAGTACCAGATCTTTGGAGTACACCCCCTGAGGCAAGATTCCATCCCAAACAACTTTGATTGTTTCCGGAACCTTTAACCAGGTTTCGCCCGTCAATAAGACCCCAATCATTTCGGTGGAACCAATACCGGTTGCGAACGCTCCCAGTCCACCCGCCATACATGTATGGGAATCTGTTCCAAGGATCAATCTTCCCGGACGGACATGCCCGTGTTCTACGATCACCTGATGGCAAGGACCTTCATATTCGTAATAATATGGAAGTTCCTGTTGTCGAGCCCAATCCCGAGTGAACTTCAGAATATCTGCTTGCTGAACGGTCGCTGGAGGGGTACAGTGATCAGAAACAACAACAACCTTATCTTTATCAAATAATTTCCCTCCTAGACGACGGAAACCACCGTCTACCAGCCAGGGTCCGAGCAAATCATGCATCATCGCGATATCTACCTTGACCCAAACAATCTCGCCTGCTTTCACGTCAGGCTGTCCAGAGGCTCTTGCCAAGATTTTTTCCGACATAGTCATTCCCAATATCATCCAACCCCCTTTAGATAATTCCTCTTTCCTTCAGGCTTCTGATTTGTTCTTCCGATATACCGATTTTCTCCGATAACACTTCATTCGTGTGCTGACCTAATTTCGGGCCTGCCCATTCGATATTACCAGGAGTTTCACTCATTTTAGGCACGATTCCGGGCATTTTTAATGTCCCTATTTCATCTACATTAACTTCTTGAATCATTTGACGAGCTTGGTAATGCGGATCGTTCACAATGTCCTCAATGGAATAAATCGCACCGGCTGGAACCTTTGCGTCATCTAAATGATTCATGACTTTATCGAAAGGCATACTCCTGGTCCATTCTTCAATTAATGCATCTAAGAAATCCGCATGTTCAGAGCGTTTCGAGTTGTTTTCAAAACGAGTATCCTCCGCTATATCACTGCGCTTCATTGCAAGCATAAGGCGTTTGAATATAGCATCACCGTTAGCTCCAATAACCACATATTTTCCATCACTACATAAATACGTGTTGGATGGAGTAATTCCCGGAAGCGTACTTCCCGTTCTTTCACGAATGACTCCGGCACGGTCAAATTCTGGAAGGGTACTTTCCATCATGCTAAATACAGATTCATACAAGGCAACATCGATCACTTGTCCTTCTCCACTTCCGTTCACATCTCGGTGATGGATGGCCATCAATGCTCCAATGACCGAGTATAGTGCAGATAATGAATCACCAATGCTTATCCCTACACGTGTAGGGGGACGATCAGGATAACCAGTTATGTAACGTAGCCCACCTAGTGCTTCACCGATTGAACCAAATCCAGGCTTATCACGATATGGTCCATCCTGTCCATAGCCTGATACCCGAATCATAATTAGACGCGGATTGATTGCCTTTAACTCTTCATAACCCAACCCCCACTTTTCCATAGTTCCAGGTCGGAAATTTTCTATTAAAATATCAACTTCTTTTACAAGTAAACGAATCAATTGCTGGCCTTCAGGATCACGCAGGTTAATCGTGATTGATTTTTTATTTCGGGATTGAATATACCACCAAAGGCTGGTTCCATTCTCGACTACTCTCCATGTTCGGATCGGGTCGCCTGTCTCAGGAGTTTCGACCTTAATTACCTCTGCTCCAAATTCCCCTAATAGTCTAGATGCGGAAGGCCCAGCTATCAATTGTCCCATTTCTAGAACTCTTAATCCCTCAAGTGCTTTCTTTGCCATATCAAACATCCCCTGAATTAAATATTTTTATTTATGTAAATCTATATTTCTTGTGAATTTCGATACATACGTTCTTATGATTAAATCTTTCATTAAGTAAGCGATTTCATTTCTAAATTCTAACCTCATTATTGTAGACTGTCAACGGTTAACATTAAATTTTCTGACTTTTTATTTTTTTATTTTTTTATTTTTTTATTTTTTTATTTACTTTATTATTAATTCATCTTATTTAATTCCTTCACCTTAGATATTGACATGGTGTGAATGTGTATATCATAGTTATACTGTTCTAGCTTTTGATTTACACATGAAGTATAGTAAACTAATTGTAAGCAAATATTTATGCGAATCGTTAATGCAAAAGCCTTTTACCGTGAAGCATTCAATTAAGAAGTTTACAAGTAGACAAGGGAAAATTCGGGAGCCCTCTAAAATACATAAAAACTTTATCCAGTAAATTTTTCAAATACATTAATTAATGAATCAAAGTATAAGTTAAAGTTATTTTCATATCCTAGGGGGATTGTTGTGAGGGAAATTAAGAAAACTGAACCGCTTCATAGCCAGGTTTATACTATTGTTAAAGAAATGATTTTGGAGGGAAAATACCAGCCCGGTGAACGACTAGTCGAAACCAAGGTGGCAGAATTCATTGGGGTAAGTAGGGGGACAGTTCGCGAAGCGTTTCGAATGCTTACAAAAGATGATATGCTGGTCCAAGATGGTAATGTCTTATTGGTTTATAACCCTACTACTCAAGATATTTTAGATATCTATGAATGCCGGAAAAGTCTTGAATCACTATCAGCAAAGCTAGCGGCAACTAATATCACAGAGGAACAATTAAACGAATTAGAACATATTATTCATGAATCCAAGGAAGCCCTGAATAAAAATGACAAGAAAAAGCTCACACTCTTAAATCAACAATTTCATGATATCATTGCATGTGCATCTCTTAATAAGCAGCTTATTAAATTATTTGAAGTAATTAAAACAAAAGTACTCTATATTCGGAACTGTATCCTTAAGGAACATACCGATAGCTTTCCTGATCTGGTCGACGATCACATCCAAATTTATTTCGCTCTTAAAAATCGAAATCCTTTAAAAACCGAAGAAAAAATGGGTGAGCATATCCAAAGAAGCTTAAAGGTTGCCCATTCAGCATTAAATGAGCAAATGGATTTAAAAAACAAGTAAACTATATTACCTTGGGATCCCATGCTAAATGAAAAGTTATTTCAATGGGAGCAATAATACAAACGAACTCTATTTAAAACTTCGGTCAGTTTTACTCTAATGTAAAGCTGCCTTTTTTGTATGTTTTTATGTTCCACATATTAACTATAAATTAGAATTAACACCCTGCCCTAAAAGGGTGAAACTTTTCATACAATTTGTTTTATAAAACTATTATATTGAGTCTACATAATAACTAAAAAAGATGAATCCACCCCAATACTGTAGCCTTTTCCATCGTTATCCATGTATTCTTAAAAAAAACTTCAAAATTGACCTTGCAATAGAAAGGATTACTTGTTATATTACAGTCAATTAAATATTTTCTTACTTCATACTTTTTGAAGTGAGGATAGAGGAGCAAAGACCATTAGTACACATTTTGAGGAGAATGAGATCCTATGACTATTGTGGAAAGGGGAATTTGCCGAAGCGGAAAGAATCTCATGTTCTTGAAGCTGGTTCTGCTATTGAATAAATACAGGACTGTCATATAGGAAACTATATGGAGGGCTATCTTACGCGCGGAAACATTTTTTTGATAAATATTGTTTCTACTGCAGCAGCGAATCCTCGTTGTTGCTTTTTTGCGTTTATTCCTGAATGGCCCTAACCACCTCTGAATTTTTTTAAAAAATTATACAAAAGGGTGTGAAGTTATGAATTTTGGCCAAGTTTTAACCGCAATGGTTACCCCGTTTGATCATAATAATGAGGTTGATTTTAATGCTACGAGAACTTTAGTAAATTATTTAATTGCTAATGGTTCTGATGGATTAGTTATAGCTGGTACAACTGGAGAGTCTCCTACATTAACTGCAGAGGAGAAAGTAGATTTATTCAAAATTGTTGTAGAAGTTGTTAATGGAAGAGTTCCAGTCATAGCTGGAACTGGCTCAAATAACACGAAAGCTTCTATCAGCTTAACACGGCAAGCAGAGGCAGCAGGCGTTGACGGAATAATGCTCGTTACCCCCTACTATAACAAGCCGTCTCAAGAAGGATTATTTCAACACTTTAATGCTATTGCCCAATCAACATCATTACCGGTAATGCTTTATAATATCCCAGGACGGAGTGTTGTAAACATGTCAGTAGAGACGATTGTTAGTCTCTCAAAAATTAACAATATTGTGGCAGTAAAAGAAGCAAGTGGTGACTTAGATGCCATGGCACAAATCATAAGCAAAACAACTAGTGATTTTACATTGTACAGCGGCGACGATGGGTTAACATTACCGGTTTTAGCCATCGGTGGAACAGGCATTGTTTCGGTTTCTTCACACATAATTGGTAATGAAATGCAAGAAATGATCAATAGCTTTAAAAATGGTGATGTCCATGGTGCCGCTACTACACATCGTAACCTTCTTCCAATTATGAAAGCATTATTTGCTGCACCAAGCCCAGCACCGGTAAAATCAGCATTAAATATGCGGGGTTTAAATGTGGGAGGTGTCCGCTTACCATTGGTCCCTTTAAACTATGAAGAAAAAAGAGCACTACAAATAGCTCTACACCCTAGTAACGTAGAAGCAATTTTGTTAAATAAATAAATAAATGATTCATATAGCGAGTCTTTAATACAGATTTTCTAATTAATAATCATATAAACTGGAGAAATTTTAAAAAGCAGTGCAACTCCGAAAGAAGTGCACTGCTCTGCTTTCTAATCGATGCACGACTCAGGGTTAAAAGCTAGTAGAAATAGTTAGAGATAGCTAGAGATAATAAAGTTAAAGATATTATTACGTCAACTGAACCAACATTAATTATATAGCCTGACCTTTAATTCACCAGGTTTTCCAACAATTTGTACAACGGATAGAGCATCCCGACGCTAGCCCAGTAGGTCCCAAAAATCCCCCGGAAGTTTCAGCAATAGGACACCCAAAAAAAATCTTCCTTAAGTTATAAATAATTCAAAGCACTGTAGGCAAATTAAAATATAGGCGTATATTCTAACGAGGTTTATGGTACATTACAAAAATAGATTTCTTCTTTTGATAGCTTTTTTAAGCTATTCATAAAAAAGAACCCTGAATTTGACTTTTCTTATTTATTCTTATAGATGGAAGCATTTAATCTACTTGAAGGAGACTCTTTTATGTCTATAGAGTGGTATTTATTAAGGTCCCCGTAGCATATCTAAGACCACTTAAATAAAAAAATGAATCAGAAAGAAATTAAGCAGCATTACCTGATCCATTATTCTACTTTTATTTCCTTTATTGAATTCCTTTTATCTTGTTAAATAAAGAATTAAGTTAGGAGTTATATTTTTTATTAAGTTCTGTTTGTTTGCATTTAATGTTGTACGTTTTAATTCATTTGTTAATCGGAAAAACTCTACCTTATTTCGGTTTTTCAATGAGTCATCGATTTGTTTTTCAATTTGGACTTTCCTGTAATCGGCAAGGGCTTTTTTAAGTACATTTCAGCGATCACTTCAGGTTCCAGTAGCGTTTCAGGCAATTGCTTCTCCATAAGAAACCAACTCCTTTACCTTTTTTCTATTATACTGAGTACCTTGAGGATTATTATTATTTTGTAAAGTGCTTGTCTGGCTCCTTTTTCTATTTTCCATCGGAATTATCACACCGGGCAAAAGATCCTTAAAAGGCTAGTTTCACAACTATCCTTTTAAGGACCTTTTTTTGACCGCTTATTAAAAATAATCCTCAAAGTTCAATAAAATGGCCTTCATGGCTTGGCTTGAGTTTCCCTTTTCTTTAATCCTTTTCAGAAAGTCCATGAACAAAATCACCAGTAAATCCTCGACCTTCAACTCTTCATCCATCAAGTATGGGGAAATGTCATGCAGGAATACCTCACCCCGGTAAATCTCCGACTCCTTTATTCGAAGGGTGATCTCTGCTCGTTTTTCTTCTGAGGTCACCTCGATTTCCTCTTCCCTTTGCTCGAAAGAGAAAAGGTTGGTCGTCACCTGCTTCAATACCCTTTTTTCAATCATCGGCCGTTCCAGGAATTTTTTCTTGGAAGAAATCAAAAAGGGACAGATCTGTTCATATTTGGCCCCTTTTTTCACTTGTTCCAAAAAATCAAAGTATAAGAGGGCGATAAGGTGATACAAACTTAGGTTTTGCGGAGCCTCTTCAAACAAATCCTTCATGTCCTCGACGAATACCTCCCCCCTTAAAAATTCATAATAGGGTACCTCGATTTGCAGATATCGATATTTTGGTAAGAAGTAATCAAAAAAACTCTTTTTTTCCTTTGTCCCATAAACCAGCTTGTTCGATAAAAGGTTGAATTGACTATAGGATTTCTTCAATGGAACCCCCTCTTTCTAACCAGGCAACCGTATGATGGATCATGCAAAAGGCAACCCTCCGATCGGAAAGGTCCTTTAAGATGGCGACTTCATGCAATCCTCCCCTTTCGCCGTATTCCGTTTCCAGCAAGTAGGTATGCATATATTCCTTCGTGTCCGCATAGTCCATTGCATAATTCACATCCTTCCATCTAGTCAAACCGAACCTTAGCAATAAGGTATTGCAGGCCGTTTGCGTCAAGGATTTTCCCGTTTTTTGCTTATATATCGGATTTAACGTTTTGCAAAGGGTCCGGAGCTTGACCTTCATGACATAATCGACAGGGAACTTAATGTCATGCTGCTTGTCCTTCCTGACTTTCCTAACCGACGTTATTTGGTACGAAGAACCTTCGGAAGATGTTTTTTGAATAGCTTTTGGTTTTGGATCCTTTTTCTTCATTTCCTCGAAAAAAGGGTTCAATGATGTCATCCCTTCCCTCCTCTCCCCTCTCATTCTGTAAAAATGGGAACATACCTTAGGGTCACTTTGCCAGTTTTCCACTTTACTAACAATATAGTGGGGAAGAGGTCACTTTAGAACCGGGGAATGTATGAGCTTCCTTTACCATGGCGATACTATTTAGCAAGAATATTAAATTGCGAGGGATATATATGATGAAAAAGAACAAAAAGGATACGGAGATAAAGAAGCAGTTTGCGAAATTAATGGAACAGGCGGGTAAAAAGGCCGGAGGAAAAATTGTAAAGGTAAAGATAAAGTAAGAAGAAAGAGAAGGAATAACATTCTGACTTTTATTACAAGCGTAGAATATTTACTCAGCAAATTGTTCCTTCTACCCGAAGGCGCTACTGTAAGTTTTTGAGGTTGCATCAAGCAACCGTCAAGCAGGCTCGATGCCTGCTCTAAATCGAGAAAAAACGGATGTTTTATCTCCATGCGTGAACGCACCAGCTGACGATCCAGCCGGTGTGCCTCCTTTTATTGGTTATTTCCTTCAGTGCTTTTCCAAAGGTACCCAGTCCCTATAAAACAAAAGGGAGAACCATCCCCCTCTTGCTCGTCTTTCTTCTTATTAAAAATACCCCTTTTCTTTTAAGCTAACATACTTACCCGTATGGGAAACAATCAAATGGTCTAAAACTTCAATCCCTATAATTTTCCCTGCTTCCGCCAATCGCTTTGTGACTTCAATGTCTTCCATACTCGGGGTTGGGTCACCCGATGGGTGGAAAAGGACATGTTTCTCCTTGGTAAGTTCGGTTATACCTAACTTATCCATTTTTTGATTGTATTTAAAATAAGTTTGATCAAATTGATATTTAAAAATCTTGGTAAACGAAAAGAAAGAGCGTGTTTTGAGATTGATCAAAACACGCTCTTAATATATTCAGTTGAATGATTCTTTTATAAAATTGTTTGATCATTTTCCATACTTCTTAATG